>NZ_JAKJSW010000181.1:0-8609 GCF_050337375.1 Vibrio makurazakiensis
ATACAAAAAACATATTGTTAAACATTACGAATCCTTGATTTCAAAGAAAAAGGTATTCAAGTTAAAAATTTCAAATATTGATGGGCTAGACATCGTTAATTAGGGGTGGTTTCAGTTCCCTGTAAGTATTTTATTATGTGAGAATGTATATGTTTTCAAATTTGATTAAAAAGTTATTTGATGATGTGATGTCAAAAACAGAACTAGGGCAACGAATTAAGTCAAGCTTCAAGGTGGAAACACACAAAAAAGAATTTCTTTCGTATTTATTTGATGAAACGGAAGCTTTAGGGGGAGAGGATAAGTTTATAAGCCATGTGGCACTTAAAATTGAAGGTTTTTTGCTTTCACCTAGTGATATGTTAAATGAGCTCCCAGTGATGCCTAGGTCATTGATAACTCTTGTTGATGAACTTAATAATGATGAGTTTGATATAAATGTTGTTATGAGTACGATTGAAAGTGAACCTAAAATGGCAGCTGAAGTAATAAAGTTGGCGAATAGCGCGCGTTATTATCGAGGTGACAAAAAAGTTTCTGACTTAAAGACTGCTTTCATGTACATGGGTTCGGAAGGGCTGACCGATGGTGTCATTAAGTCATATGTTAATAATTATGTCCCTCCACTTAATATATATTGGAACCATTTTGGTGACCGAATTTGGCACCATAGTAATCAGACCGCGTTATATGCAAGAGAATTATTATCAAGTCAATGTGGTGGCCAAAGTAAATCAGTAGCTTATCTTGTCGGTTTAATCCTAAATTTAGGTGTTATGATAATATTCCAACTAATGATCGAATCCTTTAGGCATGTAAATCCGACGGTACCAGCTCTGATCCATTTAAAGAATTGATAGATAAATATGCTAATAGAACAACATTAGTAGTTGCCAAACATTGGGGGCTGCCCAATGTGATTCTTAATGCACTTTATTACCAAGGTTCACAAAGTGAACATAATAACTATTTGGCCAAGGTTGTTTTTGAAGCGAATTATCTAAGTGAACTAACATGCCTACTGGATTCCGATACTATTGATGACAAAACATTTAAGGCACGATGCAAGTCGAAAATTAGGTCTAATTCCGGTTTGAGAAAAGCAAAAGAAATTTTAGTAGCTTACAAAAACCGAGAGGTATTGACACCTATCCATTAGTGCGTACCCTAAATTTATAGCTAAAGGGCAAGAAGACGTTGTGACAGCTTCAACCGCTCGCCCTGTTGCTTTAATCTACCCTCCGGATTCTTGCCATTAGTCTGCAAAGCGAGTGAGTCAAAGTTGTTTATGCTTAGTTTGCATTGTTGGAGTTGATGCTTCAGTAAGTAGACTTACGCTTTTTTCACTCTTCATGATTAATGTTAGGTTTCGGGTGATAGCACCACGTTTAGTGTTATATGAGGTAGAATTCCTATTATAGTTATACTTCAGCAGCAACAACCCGCCCACTAAAATAGTCGTTCGAAACAATGTATTCGGTATTTCGAGTTAGCTCATCCTGTATCTGCGCCCAATGATATTCGTCCAACTTTCCTTCAGAATTATGAATAGCAGGGATCACGCCGCCAACGCGAATTTTGAACGGTGTTAATTCACGAGCCCAGCTATGAGTAAAACCTTCAACCATGGAGTTAGCACTTTCTAAACCTGAAAAGTCATGGAAGTTGTCATGGGATATAACGTTTACTATCACGCCTTCTTTGTTTTCTTTACACATTCGGTGAGCACTAGCCTGGCCGAACGAAAAGAGAGTCGAAGCCATTGACGAGAATTGGTCTATGAAATGTTTAGATGACTGGGCGCTAACAAGGCTCGGCATTGGTGAGCTCGTCCAGTTGTTTACTAATACATCGGGTGTTGTTTGAAACTTGTCTTGTATGAAGTCGAATAAATCTTGGATAGTACGATTCGAATAATCAGTGACTGGATATCGATAGACCGCTTTCGATCTTGAATAACACTGAATGTATGTGCTCTCTAAACCTTCAGGATTATCATCACACAAAACGATCGTTGCTCCTAAGTTAATGAAGTGATTAGCGATCGTATTACCTAGCACCGAYCCCGCTGAGGTAATGAGTATGATTGAATTTTTTATATCCATTAAATGGCCTGTCTTATCCTGAGGAGGTTGGATAAGAATGGGTGATATTTTGAGCAGTCGGTGTGAATTAGCTCAAACTAAATTAAATAGAGGAGATAGATGCTATGAACTTTGTTGTAACTCACAATAAATGAGTAACAGCAGACGCTGTCTCATTATCAAAGTGTGGGTGACTATGCTTGGATCTGAATTTGATGTAGGCGGTTTGCTGAAGAAAGCTCGTTGTATAAAGTGGCATGAGGCAGTTCGACTGCTTTAGAGTCTGCGAGCTTACGGCGATCGTGTCCCGATAAGTTTTGATAAACCTCTTCTGGTAAGTCAAAAGTATCTTCAGGCATGTAGGCTAGAGGTTCTGGTTTTAAGTAGTGGCTTAACTTGGCACTAACTAAGCTTGCTTGGTGGAAGTGTTCAGCTTGTTGCGCTGAAATTGCGTACGAGGATTGATCTGAACGAAGCGGTTGCGGCTTTGATACGCCAAACTKCTTGCGAAGTTGTTGCTCGCTGGTATCAATTTCCTCAACGCTATCAACAGGCGTGCAATCACGAACATCATTTGAAAACATAGAAAGCAGCAATGCGAAATCTGCACGGCGTCCTTGCTCAACCGCTTGGCTGATCCCGGTGCCGAACTTGAGTTCGTTTATGATTCCTGCTTTGTCTAAAGTATGTATTTGCATGATGCCTCTCGTTTGATACCTATGTAACGGCATTGCAAAGGCTAACTTTAGGAATTAATTGATAAATTACCACAAAAAAGCCCACGTATTTCTACGTGGGCTTACTATTTGTACAGTTGCTTAAGTAATGAATTACTTAGCTAGGTTCTCTTCTACGAAAGACCAGTTTACTAGGTTCCAGAATGCAGCCATGTAGTCAGGGCGAACATTACGGAAATCGATGTAGTAAGCGTGTTCCCATAGGTCAACAGTTAGAAGTGGAGTAACACCTTCTTCTGTTAGAGGAGTAGCAGCGTTAGAAGTGTTAACGATGTCTAGAGAACCGTCAGCTTTTTTCACTAACCAAGTCCAAGAAGAACCGAAGTTGTTGATTGCTGAATCAGTGAATTTTGCTTTGAACTCTTCGAAAGAACCGAATGCAGCGTTGATAGCTTCTGCAACAGCGCCTGTTGGTTCGCCGCCTGCTTTAGGAGCAAGACAGTGCCAGTAGAACGTGTGGTTCCAGATTTGAGCTGCGTTGTTGAATACGCCACCAGTAGAAGTCTTAACGATCTCTTCTAGTGTTTTACCTTCAAATTCAGTACCAGGGATCAGACCGTTTAGCTTAACAACGTAAGTGTTGTGGTGCTTACCGTGGTGGAAATCTAGAGTTTCAGCTGAGATGTGTGGTTCTAGTGCGTCTTTTGCGTAAGGAAGAGCTGGTAGTTCAAATGCCATTGCTCGATTCTCCATATATATGAAAGTGTTAACTTTCGGTTGCTTCCAATGATTATTATTTTTTAGTCAACTACAGACTGACTTGGGATTTATTTTAGCAAGTTTTTACTTTATTAAAAGGCAATTCATGTATTTTTGTGTGAATTGTCGGTTACTGTGAGTAGCCTTAATTTTTCTATGCTTTATATTCTCGTTCATTGGGGTAGAATACAGAGAACAAAAGCAGTAAATCCATTAAGAGGAAGCAATGGAAACTATCGATAAAATTAAGCAACAAATTGAAGAAAACACCATTCTACTTTACATGAAAGGTTCTCCTAAGCTACCTAGTTGTGGTTTCTCTTCTCAGGCATCTCAAGCACTTATGGCTTGTGGTGAGAAGTTTGCTTATGTAGATATTCTACAAAACCCTGATATCCGTGCTGAACTTCCAGCATACGCTCAATGGCCAACATTCCCACAGCTTTGGGTTGACGGCGAGCTAATTGGTGGTTGTGACATCATTCTTGAGATGTTCCAAAAAGGCGAACTTCAGCCAATCATCAAAGAAGCAGCAGCGAAAGTTGCAGGCGACGAAGAGTAATTAAGCGTTTTAACGTGACGTAAAAGGAGCCTAACTCGGCTCCTTTTTTATTGGCTAATTATATTGACGCCATTAAATAGGCTTATTGATTTAGGTGGGAACAATGGATATCAAACTTCATTATGTACATGACCCAATGTGCAGTTGGTGCTGGGGCTACAAGCCGACATTACAGAAGCTTAAGCAGCAGTTGCCTGCAAGTATCTCATTTAATTATGTTGTCGGAGGCTTAGCCCCGGATTCTGACGAACCAATGTCTGATGAGATGAAAGGCAAGCTACAAGCTATTTGGAAACAAATTGAAGCTAAGCTTGGTACTGAATTCAACCATGACTTTTGGACGGAATGTCAGCCTGTACGTAGTACTTATCCAGCGTGTCGTGCTGTGATTGCCGCTGGTTTTCAAGACCATTATGAGGCGATGTTAGAATCGCTTCAACAGGCGTATTATCTTCGTGCAATGTTGCCGCATGACAAAGAAACGCACATTCAGCTTGCTGAAGAAATTGGTTTGAACGTGCAGCAGTTTACCAATGACTTATCAGGAAAACTTCTTGAGGGTGAGTTGGATGATCAGCTTAGCTTTAAGTCTGCGATGGGCGTTGCCTCTTATCCGACTTTAATGCTGGAAGTGAATGGGATTTTCACTGAAGTTGAATTGGATTACGAGTCTACGGAAGCGACACTTCGTTCTATCCGCTCTGTGTTAGAAGTGAATATATAACAGAGTTGGTATGAGAACGTAAAAGAAAAGGCCGTTAACGAACAAGTTAACGGCTTTTTTATGCAATTTGTATTAGTTCCAGATTACAGAACCATTGCTGCAATCCAACCAAAGATGATTAGCGGAATGTTATAGTGAACAAATGTTGGGACAACGGTTTCCCAAACGTGCTCATGTTGGCCATCAGCATTTAGGCCAGAAGTCGGGCCTAAAGTTGAATCTGATGCAGGGGAGCCGGCATCACCCAACGCAGCCGCTGTACCAACTAAAGCGATAGTTGCCATCGGAGAGAACCCGAATGCAGCGGCTAATGGAACATAAATCGTCGCTAGAATTGGAATAGTYGAGAATGAAGAACCAATACCCATAGTCACAAGTAGACCAACAACCAGCATTAGTAATGCGGCTAGAGGTTTGTTGTCACCAATGCTGGTAGATAAAGCTTCAACTAAAGACTCAACGCCGCCAGTCTGCTTCATTACAGCAGCGAAACCTGCAGCAGCGATCATGATAAATCCGATCATTGCCATCATGTGTACACCTTTAGTGAACACGTCGTGAGTTTCTTTCCACTTAATAACGCCACCAAACGTAAACACCATGAAGCCCGCTAGAGCACCAATGATCATTGAACCTGTCGATAACTGTACGGTTAATGCAGCAACAATACCCGCCGCAGCAACAAGAATATGCTTCTTGTTAATTGCAGTTGCTTCAGTCTTTACTGTTGTCAGTGCTGTTTCTTTATATTGACGTGGTTTACGGTAAGTGAAGAATACCGCTGTTAACAAACCAACAATCATACCCGCAGCAGGAAGCAACATCGCCGTTGGTACTTGGCTTGCTACTACGCCTTCTAAACCATTATCGTGCAAGTTTTTAAGCAGGATGTTGTTTAGAAAAATACCGCCAAAACCAATTGGTAATACCATGTAAGGTGTGATCAAACCAAAAGTTAAAACACACGCTACCAAACGGCGGTCTAGGTTTAGCTTTGCGAATACGCCTAACAGAGGTGGAATTAAGATTGGGATGAAAGCGATATGCACAGGAATAATATTCTGTGACGACATAGTTACTAGAATTAACGTAAATAGTACTGCGTATTTAAGGCCGTTTGTCGCTGCTGAGTTATCTTTACCGTGAATACGCTTTATAACATTTTGAGCTAAAAGATCAGTGATGCCTGACTTAGAAATAGCGACAGCGAAGGTACCCAACATCGCGTAACTTAATGCGATAGTTGCGCCGCCACCTAGGCCGCTTTCGAAAGCAGAAACAGCATCATTTAGGCTCATGCCTGATACTAAACCACCTATAATAGCGCTGAACGTCAGAGCGACGACAACGTTGACTCGCAGCAATGCTAAGGCAAGCATAATGCATACAGAAATTACAACAGGATTCATATTTTTCTCGGTTTGTTGTGTGTGCTTATAATTATTTTATTCTAGAGCTCAAATACGCCACGCATTACTTGATAGTAAGAGCTGTGGATTATTGAGCTTCATTTTCATCGCCAAGCGGCCAGCCACCTAGAGCCTTCCATTTGTTTACGATGCCGCAGAATAAATCAGCGGTTTTTTGGGTGTCATATAAAGCGGAGTGCGCTTCTTTGTTGTCAAAATCCATCCCAGCTGTTTTGCATGCTTTAGCCAGTACTGTTTGGCCATAAGCTAAACCACTAAGCGCAGCTGTATCAAAAGTAGCGAAAGGGTGGAAAGGGACGCGTTTAAGCTTGCAACGATCGCTAGCCGCATTAACGAAATTTAAATCAAATGTCGCGTTGTGGGCTACCATAATGGCACGGCTACAGTTAGAAGCTTTTTGTTCTTTTCTCACAAGCTTATAGATTTCTTTCAGAGCTTCAGCTTCAGAAACGGCACCACGAAGAGGGCTAAACGGGTCTTTTATGCCGTTAAAATCAAGCGCTTCTTGCTCAATATTGGCGCCTTCGAATGGTTCTACATGAAAGTGAATCGTTGATGCAGGTTGTAGATCACCGTTCTCATCCATTTTTAGAGTGATGGCACAAATTTCTAATAATGCATCTGTTTTAGCATTGAACCCTGYGGTTTCCACGTCGATAACTACTGGGAAATAGCCACGGAATCGTTTTTTTAGGGTCAGAGCTTCGTTTTCTACAGTCATGTTGGCCGGAATAAGTGTGATTGGGGCTGCATTATTGCAGATAATAGCGGCGATAAAAACTAGCCAGAGAGATTAAATAATAAAATCACCACTAAGAGGTGGCTAGATTTTTGCATTAAATTTACGTAGGAAATAATGCGGCAATTGGTCGCAATGTTAAACGATTTGCTTAAGAGATACTCAATCTAATGAATAAACGACTGATGATAGGCCCTATTTTGCTATCGCTACTTTCTGCGCCGGTTTTTGCACAGTTAGATAAGCGTTATATGGCGACTCCGCAGCAGTCTCAATGGGAGATGGTCGCAAACTCTCCGTTAGAGTGTCGTCTTGTTCATCCAATTCCAAACTTTGGTGATGCCGAGTTTTCATCTCACGCGAGTAAAAAACTCATTTTGGACTTCGAACTGAAAATGCGTCGGCCAATGGGTGCCACTCGTAATGTTAGTTTGATTTCAATGCCACCACCGTGGCGACCTGGGGAAAGTGCTGACAGGATGACGACCCTCAAATTCTTCCAACAATTTGATGGTTATGTTGGAGGGCAAACCGCTTGGGGAATGCTCAGTGAGCTAGAGAAAGGGCGCTATCCAACGTTCAGTTATCAAGAGTGGCAAAGCCGAGATCAAAGAATCGAGGTTGCGTTGTCCTCAGTGCTCTTCCAATCCAAATTTAACGTGTTCAGTGATTGTATAGCTAACTTATTGCCTTATAGTTTTGAGGATATCTCGTTCACGATTCTGCATTACGATAGAAATAGTGATCAACTGAACAAGGCGTCTCGAAAGCGTTTAAGCCAAATTGCTGATTACATTCGCTACAATCAAGACATCGATTTGGTATTGGTAGCCACCTATACTGATTCAGCTGATACAAAGAGTATCAGCCAAAACCTTTCAGAGCGTAGAGCTGATTCGTTGCGAGAGTATTTTAAGTCGTTAGGTTTAGCGGAAGATCGCATTGAGATTCAGGGTTACGGTAAACGTCGTCCAATTGCTGATAATGCATCGCCAATAGGAAAAGATAAAAACCGTCGTGTGGTGATTTCTCTTGGTCGAACTCAAATTTAGTCGCAGTTTATACGGTGAGGCTAAGTTGCCAATGAAATGATAAATGCCAGCGTTAAACGCTGGCATTTTTGCACCGGATTGGCTCGCTGAGGTGGATTAGTTTAGCCTAAATTTGGCTATTACCTCACAGTTAGTCGCGGTATCAATCTTTTCAACCATAGATGCGATTTTTGGGTTTGGATGACGCTTCATAAAGTCAAACAGTGCTTTCTTACAGCATCCGATAGAATCAATAAAGCTCGCACACTGTGTGTTAGGACATTGTGGGATGAGTGTTAGCACTTTTTCGGAAGCAAGCTGAAGATATTTTAGCTCGTATTCTGTGTCTCCTGCCCATCGCCAAAATTGAGCAAGGTTGTGACACGATATTACGGAGATCAACAAACGTTCGTCCGCTTGTATGTCAGTGCGTTCGGTTATCTCTTCGCTTAAGGTGAGTGCTTGCTGATAGTGAAGAATACTTCTAACTGGGTCATCGAGTTGCAACGCAGTGTCTGCAAGTAAAGTGTGTTTTTCCCATTCGCTAATCATTGGAATACCTCAAATCATCAATCTATAGAATTTAAATGATAATTATTATCA
>NZ_JAKJSW010000182.1:0-8578 GCF_050337375.1 Vibrio makurazakiensis
ACCCAGAGCTCAACTTATATAAAGGACCTGAACTTCAGATAGGTGGGGCGTTAGGCCTAACTTATAAATTTTGATTGATAGAATAAAAAATGCCAGCGAAGTCGCTGGCATTTTTAAATTTTAAGACAGGTACTTCTGCCCTTAAATCGTTACTGCTTGTCCATAGCTCGCTTGATACAGATAGCTGCGCCACCCCAAGTGATGCCAAGGCCAAGAACCATCATGATAATTGCACTTGTAGTCATGATTAAGCTTCCTTCTTACTTGTAATATTGATGATAACGCCGATAGCGAGTAGTCCTGCAATCATTAACCAACCTAGAGTTAAGTCATAGCCGCCGTAACCGTCTGTTAGTAGTGCACTCAGTTTTGTCGCTAGGATGATTGCTAACATCACTGGTGTTACAAAGCGTAGACAAACATTAAACCAAGCGCCGATTGAGAAATCTGAAATTGCGTTTACATATTCACGTACGTCGCCGACTTTATTCAGTAGCCAAGCCATCAATAAGATTTCAATGAAACCACCAACCATGATACCAACGTTGTTCGCGAAGTGATCGACAAGGTCAAGTAGTAGTAGACCGCCGTTAGTAGCAAAAGCCATTGACACAACAACACCAACGCCAATGACGATGCTTGCTGCTTTTTTGCGGCTCCAATTTAGCTTATCCATGATTGCAGACGTCACTGCTTCCATAATCGAGATATGAGAGCTTAAACCTGCTACCACTAGTGCGAAGAAGAATAGTGGACCAAGAATGTATGGCGCAGGCAATAGGTTAATCGCCGCTGGTAGAGTAACAAATGCCAAACCTACACCGGCAGAAACAACCTCAGTAAGTGGTTTACCTTGCTCTTGAGCCATATACCCAAGTACTGAGAAAATCATGATACCTGCTAGGATAGAGAAACCACAGTTGATCAGTACTGTCATGAACGCATTGTTCGTGATGTCAGATTTCTCTGGTAGGTAGCTTGAGTACGCCAGCATGATGGCGAAACCGATACTTAGAGTGAAGAAGATCTGACCATAAGCTGCAGCCCAAACTTTCACATCCCAGATTTTGCTAAAGTCAGGTTCGAACATATAGTTCACACCGTCTAAAGCACCAGGTAGGAAAACCATACGGCCGATAAGCAAGATCACCATAATGAATAGTACTGGCATCATTACCTTAGATGCTCGTTCAATACCCGCTTTTACGCCACCGACAATAGCAGCATAGGTGATTGCCCAAGCTAGTAGCATTGCACCGGCAATTCCCCATTGAATGCTACCTAAATTCGTTGGCGAATTATCACCAAGTGCTAAGTATTCGCTGAAGAAAAATGCGTTAGTGTCTGTGCCCCAGCTTTGATTGAAAGACATACCGAAGTATGAAATTGCCCAACCAATTACTGCAACATAGTACACCGCGATGACGGCAGCTACGCCAACTTGGAACCAGCCGAGCCACTCAAACTTCGAGTTGATTCTAGCCAAAGTTGCAGGTGCTGAACCACGGTATTTTTGACCCATACTGAATTCTAGGATCATAAATGGAATACCTGCGGTAAGCATCGCAAATAGATATGGAATGAAAAAAGCACCGCCGCCATTTTCATAAGCCATGTATGGGAAACGCCAAATGTTGCCTAAACCAATAGCTGATCCTACTGCGGCTAGGATAAATCCAGCACGGGATCCCCACTGTTCTCGCTTCATAGTTTACTCCTTTACAACTTCCCTGAGGTATGAAGCTTCTTGGCACGCTTTGCTATAGGAAAAAGAGAAGGGGTGAGACTAGATAGTACATCGACCATTTACTCTATCTTCCATGAATAAGCAAAAGTTTAGATTAATATGTTGTTAGCGTAACAAGAACTCAGATGATTATTCTTAATTGTTTGATGTGTGTTTGCATTGGCTGAAATATTCAGCTGTTGCGTGATATTGAGATTAACGACTTCATAAAGTTAAAGCAATAGAATGGGGATGTTGTAAATTTGAGGGGCGCCAGTGTTTAAATTGTTAAAATTGTAGTTGCTAGGTGATATGTGCAACTTTTCAGCTCTATAGATTCTCAARTGTATCGTATTGATAATAATTATCGATATATAAAACTTAATTATAAAATCGAGCGTATGACTGAAAATCATACACTCTATAGATATATCCCCTCGTTAATAGAGTGGGAGGCGGTATATATAGCTTGTGAACCTTAGTTAGAAGTAAAAAGTTAAGCCGATACTTCCTTGAAATTGGTTCATCCAATCGGTTTCAAATTTAATGATGCAAGATTGTTGAGTAGTCGGGACGGTACAAACACCAGATGTGTCGTTATCTACGACTGTACCTAGCCAACGAATTTGGCTATTGAGTGATAATGTGTCGGTAAACTTATATTCAATCCCACCAAACGCTGAGCCCGAAAAACCGAGTTTGTCGTCTGCCCAATCTACATCTACATAGGAGGCACCAATACCTAAACCAATGTAGGTCGACAGTTTTTCGTTTGCAGGATAATAAATGCTACTTTGAAAGTGTAAATATTGAATTGAGGAGCTGAGCTTTAGGGTTTTGAGTTCAGATTGCTGATTGGAATAAAACAAGCCAACGCGCCCTTGCTCGAGGGGAGTTTCTACGGCAAAGGTAAAGCTTTCTGAACCTTCTAAATCATATGTATTAGCTTCTTGATCTTGTACGCTTCCGCCTGAGGTATAACCCACGAGTGGCGTGATGATTGCGTTTGATGCTGCTGAAGCGTAAAAACAAGTGAATAGCGAAATTAAGCTAGAGATTTTTGCTATTTTATTCATAGGGATATCCTTATCAAATCACCTGCTAATTGTGATGCTTACGTCAATATTGTGCGACTAATTTAGGCTATTCTTGAAGATACTTCACACAGCTGATACTACTTTAGTTACAACGTGTAACACTTATAATAATTCAAGAGGTGTCTATGGAACATGATCTGAAAAATGCTCTTCARATAGTAGTCTGTATCTTCGCTGTAATACTTACTTTTGGCTTCGTTGCCATCACAAGTTAGTATCAAATCGCAACCTTATCTGCCTATGATGAATAGCGGTTATGTAACAGAAAGTGATTCCGCAATAAACTTGGACTATTACTCTAAGTTTATTGTTGGAAAAACGGCATTGGTCGCTCAAGGCGGTGGCCAGCGAGGGATATTTACTTCTGGTGTTTTAGATGCCTTTCTTTATTCAAACTTTGATCCTTTCGATGAGTTTTATGGAACCTCTGCGGGTGCATTAAACTTATGCGCGTACGCCTGTCGAGAGCCTGGTCTAGGTAAATCCTTTATTTTGGACCTCACTACCGCACCTGAATTTTTTAACCTATTTGCCTATATTCGACACCGAAAAGGTCTAGGCATAGAGTGGGCGCTGGAACAAGTCTTGTCTTACCCGTATAAATTGGATCTTGACCTTGGTCGTCAGGTTTTAGGTGAACGAAAAATATACGGTGCCGTGACGGATACTCAAAATCTTCAAGACCATTATTTACCATTGCTAGGTGAAGATTGGTACAAAGTGATGCTTGCGACTTGTGCGATTCCACGACTTTATACCGACGAAATTCAAATTGGCTCTCAAGCTTATGTTGATGGCGGTGTTTCGGCCTGTATACCTGTTCAAGAAGCTTGGCGGCAGTCTGCCCGTTCTATTGTGGTTATTCGTACAGAACCAATTTTGGATGAAGAAGAACAACTCAGTGCTGTTTCAAGAGAAAACGCTGAAACAAAGGAAGTTGAGTGGTTCAAGGAATCCTTTAATAGTGTTCAGGAGCAATGGCAACAGAGGTTAGATCAATGGAAGTTTGATTGGTCTTCTTTTTTCCAACAGCAAATAGATCGCTCGAAAGAGCACAAGCGAGATCGACAACACCTTGATTTGTTGAATGGTGGACGTTGGTTATTTGGTGCTGATGATATTTACCGCTTGAGCCATCTTGTTGGAGATAAGTTTGATTCAGGCTTAGCTGATATGCTGATGGTTCATTTCCAAACCTATTCGTTGACACAAGACTTTTTGAATACCCCACCAGACGATACGTTTATTATTCAAATCGCCCCGAGTGAGCCACTTCGTTCAAGTTCATTAATGAGTTCGCAAGAAGAACTGCTCCATGACTACAATCAAGGTCTTGAAGCTGGCTATCAGTTCATTAAGACCTACCTCAAAGTAAAAAAGCCTACTGAGTAAAGTCATCAGCAGGCTTTAGATTCCATCTCTGTTTTCGGACCGATTAGCTTATACGCGATAAAAGTCTGAATCAGTCTATATTGACTTACATATTGTTAGGTTACGGGTAAAATTCGCAAACAGTTGGTTGAACCTGCGACATCCATTATATCGCCCTGAGTGATGATCACTAAGTCCCCAAATTTTAGTAACTTACGCTCTTTCAGAGATTTGAGTGTGTCGAGGGCAATATCTAAGTTGTTTTCTACTTTGGTATCGAAATAAATCGGTGTGACGCCTCGGTAGAGTGCACAGCGATTGAGGGTACTTTCGTTTCTAGACATCGCGAAAATCGGCATATCTGAATTTAAACGAGACATCATTAAAGCAGTACGGCCTGACTCTGTCAGCGTTACAACTGCTTTGATCCCTTCCATATGGTTTGCCGAGTATATGGTTGCCATAGAGATTGTTTCTTCGGCAGTAGCAAAGGTTTTATTGATGCGATAAGTCGACTTGTTTACTTCAGCCATCTTCTCGGCACCGACACATACCTCAGCCATGGATTTAACTGTTTCTACAGGGTACGCACCTGCGGCGGTTTCACCTGATAGCATAACCGCGTCTGTACCATCTAATACGGCATTGGCCACATCCATGACTTCCGCTCGTGTGGGCATTGGCGCTGTGATCATTGATTCCATCATTTGGGTTGCAGTGATGATAGTACGGTTAAGCGCTCTCGCTCGGCGAATCAGCTGTTTCTGTACCCCAACGAGCTCTGGGTCACCAATTTCGACTCCTAAGTCACCACGAGCAACCATAACAGCGTCTGACGCCATAATGATGTCGTCCATGTTTTCAACCGTAGCTACGGTTTCTGCTCGTTCTACTTTCGCTACGAGGTGTGCCTCTAAACCTGCATCACGCGCTAATCGACGAGCGTAATTCATGTCTTCGCCATTACGGGGGAATGAAACTGCAAGGTAGTCGACTTTGATTTGAGCCGCAGTTTTAATATCTCGGATGTCTTTTTCTGTGAGAGCTTCAGCTGATAAGCCTCCGCCTTTTTTATTAATCCCTTTATTATTAGAAAGGGCTCCACCGATGGTGACTCGGGTGTGGACTTTATGGCTTTCTACAWGAGTGACTTGTAGCTGAACACGACCATCATCCAATAGCAAAATATCGTTGCTACGAACATCATTTGGCAACTCTTTGTAGTCAAGTCCGACGGCATCTTGATCGCCTTCGCCTAACCCTAATTGACTGTCTAATGTAAAGCTGTCACCAACATTTAAGTGAACTTTTCCATCCTTAAAAGTAGAGACTCGAATTTTTGGCCCTTGTAGATCGCCTAGAATAGCAACTTGAACACCCAGCCTAGCGGCGATGGTTCGGACTTTTTCAGCCCGTTCTATGTGATCTTCAGCAGTGCCGTGAGAAAAGTTCATACGAACCATATTGGCCCCAGCGACAATAATCTCTTCTAGAACATTCCCTTTATCGGTTGAAGGTCCTAGTGTTGTTACAATTTTCGTTTTTCTTAATTCAACTGTCATTTGTATCCCCTAAGCGGAAAGGCTGAATTAAGTATATGCATTAATTGAAAAAAAATTGGGTAGGCAGTCGTTAACCTGAGAATTTTTTAATGAAACGAGAACTGATAAGAAAAAAAGATGTTTCATATAAAAAATTAAGTTAAAAATTGCGTAGCAAATAGGTAACTTTCAATAAACAATATGACTAGATACACAAAGATTTACGTATATACGTGATGCTTGTCACGGCGATATACCAAAGCGCTTCACAATTACTTCGCAAAGTAAAAAAATTGGCAGGTTGATGATTTCTGGAGCGTAAAATGTACATGGCTCAACCGGGCCATATTGATCATATCAAACAGGTCAATGCTGGTCGTGTATACAAACTGATAGACCTTAAAGGTCCCATTTCTCGCATTGATCTATCTAAGCAAAGTGAGTTGGCTCCTGCGAGTATTACTAAAATCACTCGTGAACTCATTGAAGCTCACCTCATTCATGAAACGACCGTCCAAGAAGCGACAAGTCGTGGGCGTCCTGCTGTCGGTCTACAAACTAATAACGAAGGTTGGCAGTTTCTGTCGATGCGTTTGGGGCGAGGGTATCTGACGATAGCTCTACACGAGCTTGGCGGTGATGTACTGATCGATACTAAGATCGATATTCATGAGCGTGACCAAGACGATGTACTTGCACGTCTACTACATGAAATCGATGAATTTTTTCAAACTTACTCAGAGCAACTGGATAGGGTTACGAGTATCGCAATTACGTTACCGGGCTTAGTAAACTCTGAGCAAGGTATTGTGCTGCAAATGCCTCATTACAATGTTGAAAATTTGGCACTTGGTCCTGAAATTTACAAAGAGACTGGACTTCCGGTTTTTATTGCGAATGACACAAGAGCTTGGGCTTTGGCTGAAAAGCTTTTTGGTAATTCACAGGATAACGATAACTCTGTTCTGATCTCGATTCACCATGGTTTAGGCGCTGGTATTATTCTTGATGGGCGAGTGTTACAAGGTCGACATGGCAACATTGGTGAACTTGGGCATATCCAAATCGATAAGAATGGCAAAAAGTGTCATTGCGGTAACCGCGGCTGTTTAGAAACGGTAGCGAGCTCTAAGGCGATCCGTGAAGAAGTCATGGAGCGTATCGCTGCTGGTGAAGAGTCTGTTCTGTGTGAGCTAGAAGAAATTACAATCGAAAGCGTTTGTTCAGCTGCTGCGAACGGTGATCCACTTGCTGTGAATGTGATTGAAAAGCTTGGTCAGTATTTAGGATCTGCGATTGCGATTGTGATTAACTTGTTTAATCCGGAAAAGATTTTAATTGGCGGGGTAATAAACCAGGCCAAAGAAGTGCTATATCCTGCGGTACAAAAGTGTATCGAAGAACAAAGCTTGCCGGTTTACCATCAAGACTTGGAATTGGTCGAATCTCGGTTCTATAAGCAAGCAACTATGCCTGGCGCTGCTTTGATTAAGCAGGCTCTTTATGATGGTCAGTTGCTTATGAAAGTAATTGAAGGTTAGTGTGGGCTAGCTCTTATAATCAGTTGTCATTATTGATAGTCTGTATAATTCCGTTATAGCTTAACCTACTATTAATATTACACCTCTTTAGGAATATCTTTAACGGTGGCCTTTGCCTAAGGATAGTGACTTAGGCTATGTTAAGTAGAGTTAGTATTTACACTAGGATGTAGTATGTCTGGAGTTTTAAACTCAGTTGACCAAAGAACTAAATTGGTTGGTGAGAACCGCCTAGAGCTGTTGTTGTTTAGTTTGAATAGCCGTCAATTATTTGCGATTAACGTATTTAAAGTAAAAGAGGTGCTTAAAGTGCCACCTCTAACGAAATTGCCAGGCTCGCATCACCATATAACAGGGGTTGCGACACTTCGTGGTGAGTCTGTTCCTGTCATTGATCTTCGCAGCGCGATTGGTTTTCCTGCCTCTTTAGATAACACCGGTGAAAATAATCTGATCATTACTGAGTACAATCGTAGTGTTCAGGGCTTTTTAGTGGGTCAAGTTCGACATATTGTGAATACCACTTGGACTGAAATTCAACCACCGCCAAAGACGGCTGGTCGTTCAAATTACCTTACTGCAATCACTCAAATTGAAGACGATAAGGTTAATAAGATTGTTGAAAYCATTGATGTTGAGAAGGTGTTGGCACAAATTATTGATTACGATGTTTCCATTTCGGAAGGTGTGCTAGATGAACGTCTTGCTCCTAAAATGATTGGTCGTAACGTTCTTATTGTTGATGACTCCTCTACTGCGCGAAGCCAGGTTAAAGGTACATTATCCCAACTAGGCTTGAATATTATCGAGTGCAGAGATGGGTTAGAAGCATTGAACCTATTGAAGTCTTGGTGTGATGAAGGAAAAGATATCTATCAAGAACTTCTTCTTATGATCACAGATGCTGAGATGCCAGAAATGGATGGCTATAAATTGACTCATGAAGTTCGTAGCGATCCAAGAATGAAAGATTTATTCATCACTCTTAATACGTCATTAAGCGGTAGCTTTAATGAAGCGATGGTTGAGAAGGTAGGGTGTAATCGTTTTATATCTAAGTTCCAGCCCGACTTGTTAGTAGAAGTGGTGCAAGACCGTATGCGTCAACTCATCTAATGTGAATGGTGTTTCGTTTAAACTTCGTGACACAAAATAAGTAATTTGCTAAATTTATAGTTGCATAGCTTAACCTATGTAACAACTATCTAACGTAACTTTTCATCAACATTTAAGGTAGTTCCTACAAGATGATATGGCTAACTTCAAAAGTCGTTATGACTTTGAGCTTGTTACTATATAGGG
>NZ_JAKJSW010000183.1:0-8510 GCF_050337375.1 Vibrio makurazakiensis
GATAATATCAGTGCTTACACACGTGGACAGGCGGGTCACTGGACTCCAAATATCGACCGTATTGCAAACGAAGGCGTGTTATTCACAGACTTTTACGGTGAGAACTCGTGTACAGCAGGACGTTCAGCGTTTATCACAGGTCAGCACCCGATGCGTACGGGCTTAACCAAGGTTGGTATGCCTGGTGCGGCTGAAGGCATGCGTCATGAAGACCCAACTATCGCAACTATGCTTAAGCACAAAGGTTACATGACCGGCCAGTTCGGTAAAAACCATCTAGGTGACCGTGATGAGCACTTACCAACAGCGAATGGCTTCGATGAGTTCCTAGGCAGTTTGTATCACTTGAATGCAGAAGAAGAGCCGGAGCATCCTGATTACCCGAAAGCTCCAGGGTTTAAGAAACGTTTTGGCCCACGTGGTGTGATTCATTCATTTGCGGACGGACGTGTTGAAGATACTGGCGCACTTACCATTAAGCGAATGGAAACCGTGGATGAAGAGTTCCTAGAAGCAGCGTTAGATTTCATCGATCGCGCACATAAAGAGAAGAAGCCATTCTTTGTATGGTTTAACTCAACACGTATGCACGTTTGGACTCACTTAAAAGAAGAGTCGAAAGGTTTATCTAAGCGTGGTGGTTTATACGGAGACGGCCTAGTTGAGCATGATAATATGGTTGGTCAACTGCTTGATAAGCTAGACGAACTGAAAATCGCTGATAACACCATTGTGTCGTACACAACGGATAACGGCGCAGAGAAATGGTCTTGGCCTGATGGTGCGACATCTCGTTACTACGGCGAGAAAAACTCAACGTGGGAAGGTGGTTTCCGTGTTCCTGCAATGATGCGTTGGCCGAATAAGATCCCTGCGGGCTCTGTAGCGAATGAAATTGCCGCTCACAATGACTGGGCGCCAACATTCCTCGGCGCAGCGGGTGAGAAAAATATTATTGCTGACCTGAAAAAAGGTAAGAAGCTAAACGGTACAGACTACAAAGTTCACTTAGATGGCTTTGACTTAATGCCAGCGCTTAAGAAAGGCAATAACACGACGGCTGACAACTCGGTTGAATGGCCACGTAAGGGCTTTGTATACGCAGCGGATGATGGCCATATTTCAGCGGTTCGTATGGGTGACTGGAAAGTGATGTTCAGCGTGAACGAATGTCACGGCGTTGAAACATGGCAGTGTCAGTTCGAAGAGCTACGTTTCCCTTATATTTTCAACTTACGTCAAGACCCGTACGAAAATGCACATAAAGATGGTGTGGGTTACCAGCAATGGCGTGTTGAACACCTGCCATACATGTACTTAGGTGCGGCTTACACGTTCCAATTCTTACAGTCGTTCCAGGAGTTCCCACCACGTCAGGTACCAGGTTCGTTCTCTATCGACCAAATCGTTGAGAAGATGAATATTTGGCAGCGTGCTCAATATCAATAAGCTCGATTGAGCAACAAAGTACACACTACTTATTTGGGAATAAGTAAATCAAAGCGGACGTAATGTCCGCTTTTTCTGTTTGTGAAAAGAGTGCTGGATAGGGCTTAGCCATCAAAAAGGCGCTAAGCAGTAATACTACTGATTATTTCTACTGGGTGTTTATCAATAATGTGCGCAAAGCGATGAACGAACACTATTCATCTCCGTACTTAGGGAAGCAGTAAGCACAGTGATAGTGAGCAACCAGAGAGTAAACATTATGAAACCATCAGCTCAACGAAACATTGAAATGTTGCCAAAAAATGCTCCAGCACAACGCATGAATATTATGACCAAGCCAATTGGCTCTTCTTGTAATATTGATTGCACTTACTGCTACTACCTAAGCAAAGAAGAGCTTTTAGGGCACGAACGCGGCTGCGCGACTCGCATGAGCGAAGAAATGCTTGATACGTACATCAAAACGTACATTGAACAGCAGAACTACCCAGAAATTGTTTTTCATTGGCAAGGGGGTGAGCCAACGCTACTTGGTGTGAACTTTTTCCGTGACGTAGTTCGTCTACAGAAAAAATACTGTCCGAAAGGCGTCACCATTGAGAATAACCTGCAGACTAACGGTACATTACTGACCGACGAATGGGGTAAGTTCTTAAGCAAAAACAATTTCTTGGTCGGTCTAAGTATTGATGGTCCAGAGATGATTCATAATGCGTATCGCACCAACCGCTCTGGCCGTGGCACTTTCAAACAAACTATGAAAGGCGTCGAGATCCTTCATAAGTATAACGTGAATTTTGCGACGTTAACCTGCGTGAATAACCTTACAGGTGCTAACCCTCTAGCAGTATATCGCTTCCTAAGAGATGTGATTCGATCTCCTCAAATGCAGTTCATTCCAATCGTAGAGCCTAAGTCTTTTCGCGACACCGCTCCGCAAAAATGGCCAGAGTCCGAAATCCTTTTTCAAGGTATGCCAGAAACTGAACCAAACCACCCTAACTCAGTGGTGGAGTCTTGGTGTGTCTCTCCATCTCAATGGGGAACATTCCTGTGCACCATCTTTGATGAGTGGTTAGAAAATGACATTGGTAAGGTGAACGTACCTTATTTTGAGTCTTGCATAGAAACGTGGATGGGGCGTGTAAACCCGCTTTGTACGCTGGCTCCAATGTGTGGCAAAGGTTTGGCGATTGAACACAATGGCGACGTCTTTGCCTGCGATCACTATGTGTACCCTGAATACACGCTCGGTAACATCACGGACAGTTCGCTTGAAGACATGCAGTTTTCGAAAGGCCAGGAAGAATTTGGTCGTGCAAAAGAGTCAACCTTACCTAAACAGTGCCGAGAATGCCCTTACCAGTTTGCTTGCTTTGGCGAATGCCCTAAAAACCGTTTCCTAAAAGCTCTCGATGGTGAAGCAGGGTTGAATTACCTGTGTGCTGGCTGGAAACAATTCTTCTCTCATATTGACCCTTATATTTCGATGGTCGTGGCGACAATGGGCTACCCGATCCATAAAGGGATTAACGCTGACGCTATGAAAATCAATTTCAAATAGGAGTCATCATGAAAAAACTAAACCGAGCATTACAAACGGCTTCTGTGTTTTTCGCTACCACATTGTTGTTGGCTTCTTCTGTTATGGCGTCACCGAACAGCGAGGTAGAGGTGGATCGTTTGTTCAAAACTGAATCTGTTGATGCGGTTATTTCCATGGCCTTTGAGACTAAGAGCTCACGATATACAGAGTTTGCTCAGTTATTCAATTTGTGCCAAAAGCGCCCTAATGACGAGCGCTGTGGTGACGAATATAAAGGTAAACGCACACGTTACGAGGTGGCTAAGTCAAATTACGGTGCGCTGCTTATGGTCAATGCGCCTGAATTTCGCACTCTTCCTATGCCAGAGGTAAACCACCCTGAATTCGTAAACTCGTTAAAAGTACTAGGCTACTTGAAATCAGATTTAGACAATGTGAGTAAAGAGCAGGCATTGTTCGCACTGAACCAGTGGTTGGTGATGAATGACTTTGAAATGACGTCTGACGTTTTCCTTATGCATGCCTTGTTGGTAAGAGCACAAGAGTTATCGCAACTGCTAGAAATGGAAAGGAACAAAGCATGATTCGACCAATGAAAACATCATTTTTTGGCGAGTCTTCGTCTTCTAACCAATTATTGCCTTCGGGCAAGCAACTTAGGTCGACAATTCGCATTTTTATCAATTTATCAGTGATGTTCAGCGCTGTTACGTTGAGCAGCTCCTGTTTTGCTTTGGAACAGCAGGAACGTGCGAATTTAGTACAATCATCTACAGTACAAGCCGATTCGCTGGTCGAACAACAAGAGTCTGTTCTGGCTGAATATTCACAAAATGAAGCACTTCCGCTAGATCAGCGAGTGGCGTCTACTGTCGCTCTAGGTTCGTATTATGGCCCTAATGCCATTATTGCTGTGGCGAGAGCGTCGCGTTCTCAATATTACGAAATGCGTATCGCGGCGATTCAAGCGGCAGGAAAATGGCAAGGCAGAGCTAAGTGGGATGTTGTATCACCACTGTTAAGTGATTCGTCGGCACCTGTAAAAGCAGAAGCAGTTCGGACTTTAATTGTATTGTGGCCTGAGTTGTCTCAGTCGCATGTTGAGGTTTTAGAACCCTCGGTTAGTGAACACCTTGAGAACCTACCGTTTGATGTGGAAGGGGATTTAGAGCGAGCTTGGTTCTATCGAATTCAGAACAAATCGCAGTTGATTGAACCTTTTTATGCAGAAATCAGTAAGAAGTATCACGATCCGCGTATTTCTATTGTTCATGCTGAGTACCTAAAAGATACCCAGCAACATGCCCGTGCCATCACTTTTCTCGAACAAAGTYTAGAGTCATTCCCTGAGAATCCTGCACTCCATTATAGCCTGGCGTTGGCCTACCACCGCCAAAATGAAACAGCCAAAGTGAAAGCGCATTTGAAACGGGCTTATGAATCTGCGCCATCCAACGTTATATACGGATATTCCTAYGCAACTGTACTTAGGGAATCGAACACACATGATGCAGCAAAAATATATGAACGTATTTATGGGTACCAGCCGGAACCAGAATACTTGTACGCCCTATGTGATACGCAATTGAGTATCGGGGAAAACGCTGAAGTTTGCTTAGATGAGTTGAAGAAGGTTGCGCCAGCAGCAGTCGTTACTGATCTCGAAAGTCGTTACTAATTGCTTAACGTTGACGTTATAAGGTGAGCCTAATGTCTACTCATATTAATTCCTCGATAACAGAGCTGATTGGTCAAGTTAACCAATCTATCATTGGCCAAGAGCATGTCACTAAGTCAATGCTCATTGCATTGTTAACGGGCGGTCACATATTGCTGGAAGGGCTGCCCGGCACAGCCAAAACACGTGCAGCAAAAACGTTAGCAGACATCCTAAAGTTGGGTTTCGGACGAGTTCAATTTACTCCCGATTTACTTCCTGCCGACGTGACTGGAACACAAGTGTACCATCAAGAAACATCGACCTTGTCGTTCCAACCGGGTCCTATCTTTCATTCGATGGTGCTTGCTGACGAAATCAATAGGGCTCCGGCTAAAGTGCAAGCAGCATTGCTAGAAGCGATGGCAGAAGGAACCGTCACTGTGAGTGGTGAGACAAGGCCGCTACCGGAACCATTTTTAGTGATCGCAACGCAAAACCCGATAGAGCAAGAAGGTACATACCCATTGCCAGAAGCACAGATGGATCGATTCATTATGAAAGTGACCGTGGACTATCCGGATGCTGATTCTGAAATGAATATTATCGACTTAGTTCGTCAAGAAGAGATGGGTGATATTCAAAAAGTAGATTCACAACCCACGGCATCTTTATGTGCGATTGAAAGTATGAATCTAGGTAAGGAAGAGGTAAAGCGCGTTCATACTTCAGAACCGTTAAAGAAATACATTGTTGATCTGGTGATGGCGACGCGTTTCCCACATTTGTATCCTAATTCGAAGCTCGATAATTGGATAGACGTTGGTGTTAGCCCTAGAGCTTCGATTGCACTCGATAAATGCAGTCGTGCCCATGCTTGGATTGAAGGTAGGGACTATGTAACACCTGACGATGTAAGGAGTGTCGTCCATTCAGTGTTAGGTCATAGAATTACACCGACCTTTGAAGCTTTGTCTGATTCCGTAAGCCAAAACAAGATTGTTGACGAGCTGTTACTTAGTGTTCCTTTAACGTAGGGGGAGCTAATGAATACGAACTTAGATCCTAGAGTGGTCACGCCCTTTGAATCGCTAATGGCTATGAAGATGAAATCGAAAGGGTTTCGTCTGCCTCCGACATCGAAAATTATCAGCAAACTCTCGGGTACACGTTTGTCCAAATATCGTGGTCGAGGGCTTAATTTTGAAGAGTTTCGCCATTACCAAATGGGTGATGACATTCGAAGCATTGATTGGCAAGTCACGCAACGTACGGGTGACCCTCATGTTCGTGTTTATAGTGAAGAGAGAGATCTTTCGGTCGTCCTGTTTATTGACCAGCGAACGTCAATGTTCTTTTCTTCGGTAGACACGATGAAGTCGGTGGTAGCAGCTCATATCGCTGCTTGTTGTGCATGGAAAATAACTAGTGACAGCGATCGAGTAGGGGCGCTCATTTTTAATGATGAAGGGATGAGTTGGTACAAGCCTCAGCGCAACCCTGCCCATGTTTCTAGAATATTGCGCACTTTGACTAAAGCCAACGAAGACTTATCGCATGCTAATTGCTCTCAAATAAGTCACTCTCAGCCTTTCTCCAATTTGCAGTCTGGATTCAGTAAAGGGTTGAATAAACTAACTAAGTTGAAGTTAAAGGGAAGTTTAGTTGTCATGATCAGCGACTTCGCTGGTGTGAATGAGCAAGATATCAACGCCATCAAATGGTTAAAAAGGCATAACGATGTTCTGGGGGTTGCTATCAATGACCCGATGGAACTTGACCTTAGCTTTCGACAATCAATGCATATTAGTGATGGTCATTCTCAGCTGCCTGTAGGGCCAGAATTGAACTCAAAATTAGCATCGTATAATCAATCTACACGAAGTGATCGTAGCCAAGTCCACTCTATGATACGAGCTGGTGGTGTAGGTGTCATTGAGCTTGATACATCTGGAAACCATCTTCATCAGTTTCTTGAACAAGTGAGCGGGAAGCCTTATGTCTCGAAATAATATTCTATTGAATGACCTTATTGAGCCTTCAATTCCTGCTGGCGTTAGTTGGCTACCCGAGACTGTCGGGTGGAAGTGCTTAGCCATTATTATTTCGTGCACTCTATTTTGGATACTACTCAAAGCACTAAATCAGTTTAGAGCCAGCGCATACCGACGTACGGCGATTCGCGCGTTGAAACTCACTACACAGCAGCTGAACAGTAACTCACATGTGCATGGAGAGTTTAGACGATGGAATAGTGTGGTAAAGCATGTGGCGTGTTTCGCGTACCCGAATTCGAAAGTGGCTGAATTAAGTGGTCTAGATTGGGTACTGTTTTTGAAAGAGACATCATGCGCCAAGCATATCGACGAAACTTTATTGAGTAAGTGGCAAAGCGAGTTGTATCAACCAAGCCTAACTTGCTGTTGGAGTGAGTCAGATATTCAACAGGTGAAAGAAACATGCATTAGATGGGTTGCAACGCATGACAGGAAGCAAAAATGATTGAATTCGAATACGTTTGGGTTTTATTTTTACTTCCTATTCCGGTTTTAATTTACTGCTTGTCTCCTAGCTATTACACCAAACAAATCGCCGTTAAAGTCCCGTTTTTTCAGGCCCTTATTGATAGCCTTAATTTGAATGTTAGTAATGGGGCAACCACATTAAAGGCTAAACCTTGGCAGAGGTTATCACTGACCTCTGGGTGGCTATTGTTGATTCTTGCTGCGGCTAAACCAATGTGGTTAGGACCTGAAGAAACAAGGGACTTATCGGGACGTGATATGTTGATCATTGTTGATCTCTCTGGCTCGATGGCGACAGAAGACTTCACCGACAGTGATAGGGTTGATATTAGTCGTATTGACGCATCAAAAGCAGTACTAACGGATTTTAGTCAGCAGCGAAAAGGTGACCGATTAGGGTTAATAGTGTTTGGTGAAGCGGCGTATCTACAGTCACCATTTACAGCAGACCACAGTGCTTGGCTTACGTTACTTAACGAATCACAGCCAGGTATGGCAGGCCCAAGTACACACTTAGGTGATGCTATTGGTCTGGGTATCAAAACATTTATTAATGAAAAGCAGACACTGGCACCTAAAGACAAAGCGCAGCGCAGCCATCCTGATAAACAGAAAGTCATGGTTGTACTGACAGATGGTAACGACACCGACAGTTTAGTTCCGCCAATTGATGCAGCGAGAGTCGCTGCCGCGTACGGAATTAAAATTCATGTTGTAGCAATGGGAAGCCCGAATACTGCAGGTGAACAAGCGATTGAAATGGAAGTGATAGACAAAATAGCCAATATTACTGGAGGAGAAAGCTTTTTAGCTATGTCACCAAGTCAGCTGAGTGATATTTATGAAGTCATTAACCAGATTGAACCTATCGTATTTGAAAGCTATACGTTTCGAAATAAAGAAAGTTTCCATTATCTACCCATATTGATTGCTCTTTTCCATCAACTTATTTTCATGGCGTTCAGCTCTTATTGGAACTGGAAGAAGCAAGTCGTCATTCAAAGGGGCGATTAGTATGGCAGCACAAATGGTAGAAAACTTTCATTTTATACGTCCTCTATGGCTACTTATTACATTACCGTTTATTGGGTTGCTTTACCTTAATTGGCGGGCTCAAACCAAGAAAACTAAGTGGCTTAATCACATACCTAAGCACTTGTTCAATGCGTTACGTGTCGGGCAGGCTCTATGGAAAAACCATTTACCGATTAAGCTCTTGTCGGTGATCGGTATTACAGCCATCGTGATTTTATCTGGCCCTAGTTGGTATCGTCAGGCCTCCCCATTTGGCGAGGATCAGTCGCCTTTAGTTGTTGTGTTAGATGTATCAGAG
>NZ_JAKJSW010000184.1:0-8447 GCF_050337375.1 Vibrio makurazakiensis
GGCTAACCTACGGCTAACCTACTACCCAGTGGTCGTAAACTTATGCATGTTGGTTGTCTTTGCTAGCAGTTTACGCCAGCCTCAAACAATCATTGAACGTCTAGCTCGACTTCAAGAACCTGACCTTGCCCAAAGTGGTGTTATGTATACGCGGAAAGTAACCAAAGTTTGGTGTCTATTTTTCGTTATAAACGGCTCAATTGCGCTCTATACGTGTTTCCAATCACTTGAGGTTTGGACTCTTTACAACGGCCTAATTAGTTACCTTCTAGCTGGCTCACTATTTTCGATTGAGTGGCTAGTTAGACAAAAAGTACGTCAAAGCGAATAACTATGAATACCCTTCCTTTTCAGTGTGTATCACTCAGCAATGTCATGATAAATGACCGAGCCCCACAGTCCCTGGTTGCTTTTAATACGACAACTCAACATTCTTGGTCAGATTTCACCGAAAAAGTTAAGGCTCTATCATCTCGCCTCAAAGACAGCTCAGAAGCTAGCGTTGCTATTTGCGCGCAAGACAGCTATTTGTTCGCCATCGCCTTTTTTGCCTGTACTCAAACCCGCAAACAGATCGTTCTGCCGGGAAATTATCAACCTTCAGCATTAGTTGAATTATCAGAACATTTCGGCTTGCTACTACACGATGTTGCGGTTAAACCAATTTCGGGAAGAGCCAGTATAGCTCTTGAGACACTAATCAGCAGCGATTCAAATACGGGAAAAACAGTAGACTTTACATTAAATGACATCGCGTTAGATGACCTTTCAGTCACTCTGTTTACCTCGGGGTCCAGCGGTACACCTAAAGCCATTCATAAGTCACTTCATCAGTTAAACGTCGAGATCGAACAACTTGAACAGCAATGGGGACCAAGCCTTCGAGGAGCATGTGTGCACAGCACTGTCTCCCAACAACACATCTATGGCTTACTGTTTAGATTACTATGGCCACTATGCGCCGGACGTGCTTTTTCGTGCCACAATTTAGAATATCCAGAGCAAGTCATGAATATCGCAGATGAAAGTAATGTGCTGATTAGCAGCCCTGCCCTTTTAAAGCGTATGAGTGATGACTTTGATACTCGACCGATGAGAATGGTATTTTCCTCAGGTGGACCACTGCATTACGATAGTGCTCAGCAAGCTCAAGCTCTATTCGACACTTTACCTTTTGAAGTTTTCGGCAGTACTGAGACTGGTGGTATAGCGTTTCGCCAACAACATTCAGAACATGAACCTTGGGCGCTGTTCAACTGTATCGAAGCCCAGTTAAATGCTGAGAATTGCTTGCGCCTAAAGTCACCATACTTAAATGATAACCACTGGTACCAAACCGCGGATGAATGCGAGTTTATCGATGACAAGCGATTTCATCTCAAAGGCAGAACCGACAGAGTTATCAAAATCGAAGAGAAACGAATCTCTCTTGTTGAAGTAGAGAAACGTCTCGAAGACCTACAGTGGATTGCAGAGTGTGTGGCCATTCCTTACACTCAAGAGCAACGGCTCACCTTAGCTGCTATTTTGGTACTATCTAGTGAAGGTAAGGCTAAGTTAAATGAGCTAGGTAAAGGTAAGTTTTGGTTATTACTACGTACCGAATTGCGCGAGTGGCTGGAGCCTATTGCAATCCCAAGGCGCTACCGCCTTTGTAACGAAATCCCTCTAAATAGCCAAGGTAAGCGTTTAATGTCTGAGATAGAACAGATACTTTCCGTTTAAATTAAACAAACTTAGCCGTTCTATGCTACCAACAATTTGAATAACGATATTATGCAAAAGAGAAAACCCACATTACTGGCACACCAACAAAGTGACCAAGGTGTTCTGCTTCAGCTACGTGTTGATGAGGATATTTTGGACTTTACTGGACACTTTAAAGCATTCCCTATCTTACCCGGTGTGACCCAAATTGATTGGGCGATCCATTACGCCAATAAGTTCTTGAATGTACCCACTGGCTTTAAAGGCATGGAAGTCATTAAATTTCAGGAGCCTATACTGCCCAATTCGATCATTAGTCTGGATTTAATGTGGGACAGTGAAAAACAAAAGCTGTCATTTAACTATTTATCAAATGACGCAACGCGCGAAGAACCGGTCGTTAAGCACTCCTCAGGAAAAATGAAGTTGGGGAACAAAGGTGAATAAGGCTCACACTGCAATATCTCAAAGCAGTGAAACAGAAAGAGCCCAATATCAAGCCTGCTTTTTGATCCCCTGCTACAACCACGGCTCAACCGTACAATCTGTTATCCAATCTCTACAATGCTTTGGACTACCAGTCATACTCATTGATGACGGCAGCGATGAAAATACAAAACTTTGCTTAGCTGACGCTGAAAAGCTAGACAAGGTGTCATTGGTTACATTACCAGAAAACCAGGGCAAAGGAAGCGCTGTTAAGGCTGGTATTCGCAAAGCACATGAACTCGGTTGTACTCATGCAATCCAAATTGATGCTGATGGCCAGCATGATCTGGAAGCCTTACCAAAATTAATGACAATGTCTGAACAAAACCCGGATGATGTTATTTCAGGCCGCCCTATTTATGATGACAGCGTACCAAAGTCACGTTTATACGGTCGCTATATCACACACGTTTGGGTATGGATCGAAACGCTTTCCTTATCGATTCGTGACAGCATGTGCGGCTTTCGAGCATACCCTGTTGTTAAAACTCTAGAGACTATTAACCGCTACAATATTGGGTCTCGCATGGATTTTGACACCGAGATATTGGTTCGAATGTATTGGGATGATTGCGAAACTCAATTTGTCGAAACACGAGTAATCTACCCTGAAGGGGGAATTTCTCACTTTGACGCCTTGTGGGACAACGTAAAAATAAGTTGGATGCACACACGCTTGTTTTTCGGAATGTTACCTAGGATTCCGAAACTGACGTTACGTAATCGAAAAAAACGAATGCTGAGAAAACAGCAGCCACAAGCTCATTGGTCTAAAACGCGAGAGAGTGGAACCGTATTAGGTATCAAACTGCTACTCAGTATTTATTCGCTGCTTGGCCGTAATGTATTTAACGTCATTCTCAAAGGGGTAATGGGCTATTACCACCTGACTAGCACTCAAGCAAAAAGTGCATCAGAGCAATACTTGCAACGAATCAAAGGTCACGCTCATAGCCAGGGTATTGAACTCCCTAAAGACTTAACAACGTATCGCCACCTACTTTCTTTTGGCCACACTATCCTAGATAAGTTAGCCGCTTGGAAAGGAGACTATTCAGTTAAGAACCTTACCATACATGGCCAAGAGCACTTTGACGGCATTACTGAACGTAAAGAGGGCGTGGTTATTTTAGGTTCACACCTTGGCAATATTGAATTGTGCCGAGCGTTAAGCCGTAGGCACTCTCACATAAAAATCAATGCCCTTGTATTCACTGAACACGCAGAGCAGTTTAACGCAGTGATGAAAGCGGTGAACCCGAGTTCTGAGTTGAATTTAATTCAAGTGAATCAAATGGGTCCAGATACCGCTATTTTACTACAACAGAAGCTGGAACAAGGCGAGTGGATTGTCATTGTCGGAGACAGAACGTCTACCAGTAAAGAAAGCCGTTCAGTATGGGCTGATTTTTTAGGTAAAAGCGCACCCTTCCCACAGGGCCCATTTATGTTAGCATCCGTTTTAAAAGCACCGGTATTTTTGCTCTTTGGCCTAAGGGATGATGAGCAAAAAGAACCACATTTTAATGTCCATTTTGAACATTTCAGTGACAAAATCATCCTACCAAGAAAAGTGCGGCAACAAGCTCTTCAACAAGTTGTTCAGCAATATGCAGATAGGTTGGAACATTACGCACTGAAAGCACCACTCCAGTGGTATAACTTTTTTAATTTTTGGAATTTAAGTAGCCAGCACCATGACAACAACTCAAAAAAATAATATTACCTTCGGTGCTGAGCGCCTGACGATTGAAGATGTCGTTGCGATATCTCAGGGCGCATCGGCAAGCATGAACCAAGACCCAGAATTTACTGGAAAAATAGACCGTGGTGTCGCTTTCTTAGAGCGCCTACTGAAAGAAGAAGGCGTGATCTACGGCGTTACAACGGGATACGGCGACTCATGTACTGTCGCGATTCCACCTGAACTTGTTGATGAATTGCCACTGCACCTAACGCGTTTTCATGGCTGTGGGCTAGGAGAAATTCTTGATCACGAACAAGCTCGAGCGGTACTTGCAACGCGACTATGCTCGCTATCTCAAGGGGTTTCAGGCGTAACACATGACTTACTAAACCAAATAGTAACGCTAATTAACCACGATATTTCACCACGGATTCCTCAAGAAGGTTCTGTTGGCGCCAGTGGTGACCTGACTCCTCTTTCTTATTTGGCCGCAGCTCTTATTGGCGAGCGCGACGTCATTTATAAAGGCGAAGTGCGCCCAACGGCGGAAGTATTTTCAGAGCTGAACATTGAGCCAATCAAGCTTAAGCCTAAAGAAGGCTTAGCACTAATGAATGGCACCTCAGTAATGACTGCGTTGGCATGTATCGCCTACAAACGTGCAGAGTATTTATCCCAGCTATCTACAAAAATCACAGCGATGGTCTCTGTCGGAATGCATGGCAATGATTTCCACTTCGATGAAACATTGTTTGCTGTTAAGCCTCACCCAGGTCAACAACAGGTTGCCGCTTGGCTACGTGATGACTTGCAAGCAGAACGCCCACCACGCAACAGTGACCGCTTACAAGACCGTTATTCTTTGCGTTGCGCCCCACACGTTATTGGCGTTGTTCAAGACTCTCTACCTTGGCTTCGCCAAATGATAGAAAATGAGCTAAACAGTGCCAATGACAACCCAATCATCGATGGCGACAACGAGCGAGTACTGCACGGTGGTCACTTCTACGGTGGTCACATTGCAATGGCGATGGACACCTTGAAAACGGCCGTAGCTAACCTAGCTGACCTACTTGATCGTCAAATGGCTCAGCTTATGGATTACAAATTTAACAATGGATTGCCGTTTAACCTAACGGGTGCTGAAGGCGAACGCAAACCTATCAATCATGGTTTTAAAGCGGTTCAAATTGGTATTTCAGCTTGGACAGCCGAGGCTCTGAAACATACGATGCCAGCAAGCGTCTTCTCTCGCTCAACAGAGTGTCATAACCAAGATAAAGTGAGTATGGGTACGATAGCGGCTCGTGACTGCCTACGAGTTTTGGAGCTTACAGAACAAGTTGCGGCAGCCTCTTTGCTCGCGAGTACACAAGCAATTGAGCTACGTAAGCGCCACAAAGAGCTAGATGAGCACCATATGAGTGATAACTTGAAACAGATACGTGATGCGGTACTGGAAGATTTCGAGTTTGTTGTTGAAGATCGCCCATTAGAAGCCGACCTTCGCCACTTCATCGCAGAAATTCGAGCTCAGCGTTGGCCGCTTTACTAACCCGTTTAGCTGATAAAGCTTTCTCAAATCGATCTCTAACTAATCGCTCTTTTGTTTAAAACAGTTTAAAGGAAAGAGCTTAAGGCAAAGAATGTCAGATATCCGTTATCACATTGAATCTAATATTGAATTAGTGACTTCATTTCAAGACGCCGACCCTATGGGTGTCATATACCACGGTAATTACTTCCGATTTTTCGAGGAAGCTCGTCGCGTGCTAATGGAGAAGCTTCAATATAACTACCTTGAGATGAAGGATTCTGGCTATATGTGGCCAGTTATCGACACGCGAGTAAAATACGTTAAAGCCATTCCGTTCAATCACGCAATAAAAGTGTCTGCGCGATTAACTGAATGGGAAAACCGCTTGCGAGTCGACTACCAGATCCACGACGCACAAACAGGTGCTCGCATGTGTAAAGCGCACACGACTCAGGTTGCCGTGGAGATGGAAAAAGAAGAAATGTGTTTTGTATCTCCAAAAGTTTTTACGGATAAAGTCGAATATTGGCAGCAGCATGGCTGCTTACAAGTTCAAGAGGCACCAACTCAATGTACGGCGACACAAAAGGTTATTAGACATGGTGAGTAAATCATTCCGTACTACTGCGTTCGCTTGCCTTTTAGCTATGGTTCCACTCAGTTCGTTAGCAAGTAGCCAACAGCAAACTTCAGTACCCTCTGAAACTTTTAGCCAGTTAAATGATGTGCAACAAGCTCTTGCAAGTCACAGCTTAGTTCGAGGGGAGTTTACCCAAACCCGAAACATGGAAATGTTTTCTCAGCCTTTAACCTCAAAAGGGCGCTTTCTACTCGACAAAGAGAATGGATTACTTTGGGATCAAACAGCACCTTTTCCCGTGAAACTCGTATTAACAAAAGATAAACTCAGCCAAAAATTTGCAGACCAAACTCCGCAAATTATCACCGCGAAGGAAAACCCGATGGCTTTCTATTTTAGCCATATTTTCTTATCTGTTTTTCATGGTGATACGGAGCAGCTCAAGCAACAATTTGATTTAATCTTTTCTCCTAGCCAAGACACGCATAATCAGTGGGAGCTCAAGCTATCACCAAAAGCGGCACCATTAAGTTCGGTGTTCAACAACATTATTCTTGTTGGTAACTCGGATATTGAAAAAATAACGCTAGAAGAAGTACGTGGCGACAGTACTGTCATTGAATTTACCAACCAAACTCACCTACCGGAAGCTTTGACTCATGCTGAAAAAGCGCAGTTCCAGTTCTAAATTAGCGCTCATTTGGCTAGTCGTTGTCGTTTTCTTTAGTGGGTTGTTAGCTAAACAGTTCCTATTTTCAGCTGTATCCCCAATTGAAACCAACATCTTAAAACTGCTGCCTGAAAATCGTCAAAACCCTATTTCAGAGCAAGCTTTTCAGCAAGTTGCAGATAACATGAGTAATCAAGTCGTGTTTGTCGTTAGCAATCCTGATGCAAAACAAGCTATTACAGCAGCAAAGTCATTCGAAAGTAAGTTAAATAAACTCAGCTTATTTAACGAAATCCAAGGTAAAATCAGTAAAGATAAACAATCCAAATGGGCTGAATTTTATTTCAACCATCGTGCTCAGCTATTAACTAAAGCCCAAATTGATGAGCTAACAACTCAACCCCAAAATCGAGTTCAATACGTACTTCAATCACTGTATAACCCCTTTTTAGGCGTGACCTCTAGCGAGCTAGATCAAGACCCATTTCTTCTATTTCGTGATTTTTTAGCTGACTTAACCTCAAAGTCTGGAAACTTCAACCTGGTTGACGGTTACCTTACAACCACTAAATCAGAAACAACCCATGTGCTAATTACTGGTGAATTAAAAGGTTCCCCTTACCAATTATCATCACAGAGACAATTACCAAAACTCATAGACATTGAGAACGAAGTTACCACTCAGTACGGGGGTGACATTATTCACACTGGAGTGATCTTTTATGCCGATTACGGCACACAAAGCGCAAAGTCTGAAGTTAGTACTATTGGCCTTGGGTCATTAATAGGCGTAGTCCTACTTATTCTGATCGTATTTCGCTCTGCCCTACCCTTATCTTTAGCAATTCTATCGATCAGCTCGGGGTTGCTGGTTGCACTCGCTGCAACAATTGCAATATTTGGAAAGGTGCACCTTTTCAGCCTAGTTTTTGGAGCTAGCCTAATTGGCGTTTCGATTGACTATGCGTTCCACTACCTAACCGACCGCCTAGCAGCAGGTAAGCATTGGAACAGCCAGCAAGGACTTAAACACATATTTATTGCAATCACTCTCGGGTTAGTTACAAGTTTGATTGGATATTTAGGTTTACTTATCGCTCCCTTCCCAGGGTTACAACAACTTGCACTATTCTCTGCAATTGGTTTGTTTTCAGCCTATGCGAGCGTTGTCTGTTGGTACCCAATATTGGCGCAATCTCCAAGCCAATCCGCTTCTATGCCCGCAGAAAAGTTATGGGAAAAATGGCTATCCCTTTGGAAAAAACCAAAGTTTACTATCAGCTTGCCATTACTCGTATTACTGCTTGGTGTACTTGGCTTATCACAAGCGACTTACGATGATGACATTCGTCAGTTGCAAGCAATGCCACAATCACTTAAAAACCAAGAAACAAAAATCGCTGAGCTTTCCGGTGTCAGTAACTCTCAACAAATGCTGTTACTTACCGCAGATAGCGAGCAAAAATTGCTTGAAAAGCTAACGCTCACTACAGATCAGCTTCAGCTTTTAGCTAACCAAAAAATTGTCACCGGGCATCAGAGCATCGATCAATACCTGCCAACAATCGAACGGCAACAACTGAACTATCGCTTGCTGACAAAACTGTACCAAGACCAAGGGCCAGCACTTCAAAGTACACTTGGTTGGCAGCGCACTCCATCACTGACAGATTTTAATCCAATTTCAGTTGAAAGCTTTTTGGCTTCTCAAGTTTCAGAGCCCATACGCTTTTTATGGCTAGAACAGATAAACAATCAATATGCTTCGGTCATCATG
>NZ_JAKJSW010000185.1:0-8407 GCF_050337375.1 Vibrio makurazakiensis
ATTCGATAGAGCTTCGCTCTGTTTGCTAAGCCTGTTAGTGCGTCATGGTGAGCTAAATGTTCCAAACGCTCCATCTCTTTAACGTTTGATAAGTCGGATAAAATCAAAACCATGTTGTAGCCCTGGTTCTTCTTATCAGTAACAATTCTGTTCACTTTGACAAACATTGGAACCATACGACCTGATTTATGTTTTTCCCACACTTCCCCTTGCCAATGACCATAGTTTTGGACTGAATCGATAATCGTTGGCATAAGTGATGAAAACTGACGCCAAGCAAAAACTTCAAGGGGTGTTTTACCTACCAACTCTTCAGATTCAAAACCAAGTAATTTGGTCGCTGCTGGGTTAACCATCGTAATAGTGCTTGATGAATCCAAAACCACGAAGCCATCTTGGCTATTTTCAAACACACCGGCCGCCAATCGCTGACGTCCCATCGCGGTTTCAATTTCAGTTACATCTTGAATTGCAAACATCGTTTGGCCGGGCTTAGATAAACCACGCGAGCTCATTGTCAAAAATTGCTGATTACCAAAAACATCATGGCAATCTAGTAGTTGGTCATTGAGATCAGATTTTGAGTCAAGGGCACTTTGAAGTAAGTCAGGCTGCTTGGTGTTGATCAAGTCTTGGATGCGTAAATCATCTAAGTAAGCGGAAGTGCAGCGGAATACATCGCGGGTAGCCGCATTCGCATGAATAATATCCCCTTGGTCGTTGGTTACGATCAAGGCATGTTGGACGGTCTCAATAACTTCATCTGCGAATGACTTTTCTTGCTCAAGCTTATCTAAGGTGAAAAAGACTTGTTTTTCGCGCTGCTCTAAGCGTTGCAGCATGGTATTAAACGCGTTTACCAAGTCACCAATTTCATCCTGCGATAAAGCGGAAATCTTGGGTATGTTCCCTCTTCTTTCGACAAACGCTTGCATTGCTTCGTTGAGTTGGAAGACAGGTTCAATAATAAAGCGTTGGACTAGTTTATAAAGCAACGAACCTAATAACGCCAATAGTCCCAAATAGATAACAGCGTTCTTAACTATAAATGACAAAATTTCTTTGAAGCTTTCTGTCGAGATTGTCACTCTCAGGAACGCAATTGTTGTATTTTCTAATACGACAGGTACGAGCAAAAATATGTACTGTTCAGAGATAGAAAACTTCTGTTTTTTGATCTCTGCTCTCTGTGTTGCGTTAGGGATTGGCGGGGCTTCTCCTTCGCGCTGATACATCGCAAACAACTTATCTTCAGTGCTATACAGTTTGACCCGTACGATATCTTTGTCTGCACTAAAAGCTGACAATATTTCATTCGCTGAATCTGAATCATCAAACATTACCGCAGCTTGTAAGTTGTATGCCACGCCCTCGGCCAGTACTTTTACTCGCTGTACCAAGTTCTCTTTCTCTCGCTCATACGTGACACTGTAATTCATTAACTGCGTAGCCAAGAATGTAACGCCAATAAAGACTAATATTGGCAATAATATTTTGTTTTTCAGAGAGATATCTTTCATAAAAGACAGCATCACTTGTCCTCCATGACAGCAATACGAAGCAAATTTGAACCAATTGTATATTCATCTAAATGGGCGTTATTGATACTAATTCGTGGCTTTATTTTCTTGCCTGCTGATTTAAGTTCTATGACCCCACCTTTTTGAGCAAATCCAGCTTTATCACTGATAGTTAAAGTATGATCGTCAAAGTTATCAAGCATTGTGAGATTTTGATCAGATGAAAGGTAAACAATATCACAAGAGTTTGACTTGCCTGCTTTCACCAACTGTAAATTTAGACCGCGGATAACTTTATCTTTAATAATGGTTTTAAGTACACCTTCTATTTGTTTGTCTCCAATCACACAAAAAGATAAATTTTCCATTTGTTGTTCGTTATTCCAGCGAACAAAATTGGCTATACGGAATATATATACTGCTTTAATCTGATATGATTTGAACTCAGCTGCATTAACCGAATTCGTCAGTGTAGCCGTACCCAGTGTCATCAAAGTTAATAAAAACGCACACCACTTAGAATTCATGTGAAACCCTCACATAAACCGACTCTTCGTTCACAGACTCCCATGTTGACCAATCCGTTTTATATCCGTCATGTTGACCAATATTTTCAACTACAACTTCAAATAATGGTGCAGAGCTGTTTTTCTTCCAGCCTAGTCGTGCATCAAATGCTAGTTGGGAATCGAATTGTTCTAGTGGTTCTGGGTAATTAATGTTGTGATATTTACCGATGAGATCAATCTGTAGTTCATTCGATATGTTCCACATAATTTGAGCGGTAGAGATTTGCTCAGACTCAATTCCCATATTTTTAGCAGTTTCAGCATTAGCTAAAGAGCCTTCGTTGTGCTTCGCATCGACACTTAGGTAAGAATAACTTACATATGACGTAATATTTTCGACAAGCATATAAGTAGCACCAATTTCAGCACCGTAAGTATCTACAGTGTAATCACCTGATAGCTTATATACATATACTTGCTTGTGGTCTTGGTCTTGATATGAATAATCATGTTGGCGAACGTGTGAATGTTGGCTTATGAAGGTCGTTAGATCGACTTCAAAAGAAGATTCAGATTGAAATCGGTAACCTAATTCAGCGGTCACGACTGCTTCGTTATCTAAATCGTCACCACCACTATATTGCGCAATGTAGTACTCGGGGTTATTGACGTTACAAGTGAGGCTACCAACCGGGCAATATGTATAGGTTTGATAATAAGTAGAATCTGAATCCATATAGGAGGGTGACGCAACGGAACGCCCAATCCCAGTCCAAAATGAACTTTGTGGGCTGTATTGATACATGAAGCGTATTTGTGGAGACAACTCTGTAGAATTATTTTGCGTAAAATGTTCGAGCTTTAACCCTGCAGTCATGGAGATCGAGTCTGTTAAACCTTTATCTGATTGAATAAATATATTTAAAATTTCATCATTAGTTTTTTCAATCTCATACGCACGGGCGTAGTAACTCATATTGTCGAGATTTAGGTCTTGGTTCTGGCTTGAAGAGAAATCTAGCGTTATTAAGCGCGCGCCGCCACCATACGTCAGGTTGTGGTTTTCAGATAGCCTTTGATAAAAGGTCGCATCGAGGTCTATGGTTTTGTATGTGCCGGGCGCGTCTTTCGCTGTTTCATCGTTATACTCAGCCCAAATTGAATATTGACTGGAAATGGATTCAGTCACGGTATCGTTAGCCGTTAATTGAATATAGTAAGACTCGCTACTTGGCTCAAACTGCGACTTGTTTATATCGGTATAAAGCCCATTGTCGTATTCAAGTGTCCACCACTCTGTAGTGTATGACGACTTATATCCTCCAAAACGTATTGCCCAGTCATCTTGCTGATTTTCGATGGCGACACCAGCAGTTTCACTTTGCCAAATATCGTTATAATCTGTATGTCTCGGCTCATTCTTTTTCTTATAGAAGGCTTTGCTGGTTACATTGTCGTTAAGTTGGACGCCTTGTCGGACACTTAATTCATAGTTACTTGAACCTGACGTTAAGCCAGACACGTATGTCCCTAGAGTCTCGTTCGTTGACTTAGTAATAATATTAACAACGCCATTAACCGCGTTACCGCCCCAAATTGTACCGCCGGGACCTTTTAGAACTTCAATTCGCTCAATATCGGCGAGTATATAATCAACATTTGACCAATAAGTGCCACCGTAAACTGGGCTAAACAAACTACGGCCATCCATCATCACTAGCATTTTGTTATAAAGGCCATCATGGAAACCACGCGCAGAAACAAACCACTCAGTTTCACTGAACTTTGTGACTTTAAGGCCAGGAACAAGCATGAGCGCTTCTGCAATCGTTCTTGCACCACTGCGTTGAATGCGTTCGTTAGACAGTACATAAACAGAAGATGGAATGTCGGTAAGCTTTTGATTTGATTTGTTGGCCGTACCCATTTCAATATCAAGCATTGTGAGTTCTTCTAAACTCATAGACATTAAAAGATCCAGTGGCGCTTGCTCCGATTGTGCAACGCTAGAAGTAGATATCGCTGTAACGAAAATCAACGGGTGTAGTTTCATGATATAACCGATTTGAGAACATTTTACTGACTATTTAATCAGTGAACCATTCTATACAAAATGTCATCCCATTATTAATTTATAGTTAGAATATAGACAGTGATCACTGTTTAATAACTGTAATTATAAGAGTGTTTTAAGTTACAAACCTAAATGAGTGAATAGAAAGTGACAACCACAAGACTTCAGCTTAACTGTGACATGGGAGAAAGTTTCGGATCTTGGAAAATGGGTGAAGATGAACTCGTCATGCCATGGGTAGATATGGCGAACATTGCCTGTGGATTTCACGCTTCTGACCCTCATGTCATGGCCAAAACCATTAAGCTTTCGATTCATACGAATACGAAAATTGGTGCCCACCCAGGATACCAAGATTTACAAGGGTTTGGACGACGTTCTATTCCCCACACACCAAAGCAAATTACAGAGCTAGTAATTTATCAAGTAGGTGCTTTGCAATCGATCGCTCAATTTCAAAATACTGACATTGAATACATTAAACCTCACGGCGCACTCTACAATGATATGATGGCAAGTATAGAGGTTTATAAAGCGATTATAGAAGCCGCATCTTTTTTTAATTTGCCATTAATGATTCTAGCGTCTGGAGATAATCAGAAATATCTTGATATTGCTGATGACTTTGATGTGCCTCTATTATTTGAAGCCTTCGCTGATCGCGCTTATCTTGATAATGGTAGGCTCGCTCCCCGATCTAGTCCTAACTCTGTTTTAACCAACACCGATGACATATTTAATCAGGTAATGCAGTTAGCAAACTTTGGCAGTGTGACTACATTATCCGGCGGTTCATTGCCCATCGAAGCTGATACTGTTTGTGTGCATGGCGATAACCCACATTCGATAGCCTTGATTCAGAAACTCAGCCAGGCACTCAATATTAAGTGAGAGTGCAGAACTACTCGCTATTAATAAAAGTATTCAATAAATAGACCAATGGATGGTTAAAGATGACCCACTCGAACTTCAGCATTGATCCGATTGCAGAATGTAGCATCTTAATACGGTATCAACATGACTTTAATACCAGTCATTCAGTGCTGATTGGAGCTTTGTCTGATGAGATTCGTAGTAAGTTCGGGAGCTCGATTATGAACGTCACTCCATCGTATCAGACAATACTTGTTGATTATTTACCTTACAGAATCAGTGAAGTGTGTTTCGTTGATAAACTCGAAGGGCTAATCCATTCTTTTGAAGAAAACTTTACGGTAACGAATCGTAATAAAAAAACGCTCACACTCCCCGTTTACTATTCTACGGAAACGGCTTTAGATCTTAGCCGCTATACTGATAGAGGCATAAGTTTAGATCAAGTCGTAGAGCTTCATACTTCGACAGAATATATTGTCAGTGCAATAGGCTTTGCCCCCGGTTTTGCTTTTCTTTCTGATGTTGACCCAAAACTGGAAATGCCGCGTATTGAGACGCCTCGTTTATCTGTACCTCGTGGTAGTGTTGGAATCGCAGACAGTAAAACCGCTATTTACCCTTCAGAATCTCCGGGGGGCTGGAATATTATCGGCAATTGTCCGTTGTCTCTTTTTGACTTTTCGAATGCGACTTTAGAGYCACCCGATACTATTTCACTTTTCTCGATCGGAGACAGCGTTAAGTTCGAAGCAATAGATCGCTCTACCTTCCAAGAGTTGGGAGGACACATTAATGAAGAATAAATTGAAATGTAGCCTTACCGTTGTAAAGCCGGGCCAGTTAAGCTTAATTCAGGATTTTGGGCGTTTTGGCTTAAGCCATCTAGGTATTACTCAAGGTGGCCCTGTTGATGACTACGCATATAGTTGGGCAAACTATCTTTTAGGTAATTCCGTAAACCAATCAGCCATTGAGATTACACTAGGTCAAGTTGCATTCAGAATTAATCACGATTGTATATTGGCTTTATGTGGCGGTGATCTAAACGCAAAATTAGACAATCAAACTATAAATAACTGGAGTACTTTCAGAGCACATCGCGGGCAAACTCTGAGCTTTGGACTGCCTAAAAATGGGCTACGAGCATATTTAGCTATAAAAGGTGGTTTTGACGTACCTGTAACGTTAGGCAGCTCATCAACCGTTATACGCGATGGCTTAGGTGGATTTGAAGGCGGCACGTCGTTAAGCGCTGACTTAGATATCCCATTTACTCATCACTCTATCCCTGAAAAATTCAAACCTGTTTTCGTTACATTCAGGTTCAAACCGAACTACAACTTGCCTTTAAAGTTACGAGTCATTGAATCTTACCAATGCGATTCTTTTAGCGAAGAAAGTAAGTCAACGATCTATTCATCGGAATATATCGTTGATCAAAACTCGAACCGAATGGGATATAGGCTCAGTGGACCTAAAGTGAACTCTCCAAAAGCAAAACTGCTGTCTGAAGGAATCGCTTTAGGGTCTATTCAAGTCCCCGCTGATGGGCAGCCCATTATACTATTGAATGATCGCCAAACTATTGGGGGTTATCCGAAGTTAGGTTGTGTTGCGCGAATCGATTTACCAAGGCTTGCACAGGCTAAACCTGGTCAAAGCGTTGAGTTTGTAAAAGGTGATCGCCTAGGATTACAAGACGTATGGTGTCAGTGGGCCAACTTTTTTGGATACTAGAGCTTACCTTCCCTACAGATAATCATAGATAAAGTTATCGTTTAGACCGGTATAGTATTTAAGTATGCAGAGCTTTAACTCTGCATATGTGAGGTTCTTTCAACCGTGGCTTACTGTTAACTAACCTTAGTTTAGAACTTGTCTAAAAAAGCTCACATTGATGATTAAGAAAATAATTAATTGTGGGCAATACCCGAAACCTTGGCTAACGCTGCTGGGTAGCCTCTTTGTTCCGTCAGTTCTAAGGCATGTTGTAGAACTTGATCTAGATTAAATGACAACGTGACGCTGTGGGTCCCCTCAATACTGTTCATTTCATCAGCATTTTTACTACTGCGTTGAGAAAACCACTTAGAGTGAATCTTAGTCGCAGCTTCAAGTGCGGAAGATGCTTTTACCATTTCAATTCGAGCATAACGGTCACCACAGAAAGAGACATCTGCGGCTCTTAAACTAGGATCTGCCCCCGGTATTTGCTGCGCTCCAAATAATGGTTTTCCACCGACCTGTGCTTGTTCAAAGCTAGGTACAAACTGCGACATATGAGAGATCGCTGCTGTTGTTCGTTCTTCAAGCTGCTCTGCAGTCCAACCCGAAACAATCTTTTTAATCAGACGCTGTGGTAGCTTCGGCTGAGAAGAAATATCACAAGATGCGACTAGTCCATCTTCAAATAACGTGATTCCTTCCGTCATTCCATGTAATTGGAAATAACCGTCTGCGTAAGGGGTCAACTGTGCCATTCCTTGAGGCGTACCTCTAGGGCCATGGAAAATGACTTCAGGCCATTCTTGATTACACTTTGACCATTGGCTTACATAGGCCGCTTTGAACTCAACTAAGCGTTCCTGTTTTGAACCAACAATGTCGTCGACTAGACCTGTCTCAAACCCACTCGCGTTAATCAGATAATCAACGTTAAGGATTTGAGTGTTGCCTCGGGAATCACGGTAGTTTAAACACCAAGTATGACTGCAGCGACTTTCATTTTGTTCAACAGAAATAAGCTTAGAGTCGGTCAGAACTCTGCAGTTGTCTAACTGGCCTAATGAAAGCTGCGCGGTAGCGGATAGTCTAAAAACGCTAAGACCATACTCTTGAACCATGACCACTGGATACTTTAAAGCATCAAGATCAGCATATTGAGCAAAAGGAATACACCAGTCATCCAGAGAAAGTGGCGAATCGGGCTGCTGTTGTTTAGCAAGCTCTACCAGTTCAGCTTTACTGTATAACTTGTAGTAGTGTTCTGGTTCACCAAGAACCTTATTCAAAGCGTCTAATTCAACCAGTTCCTTGTAGGCTTCAGAGATAACTTTTAGTCTTGGTAAAAGCTCATCAGGTGAGCCCCCATCAGTTAAAGGAACAGCAATAACCGTTGGACGAATATTCAAAGAGTGCGGGAATAGCCTAACCGTATCTATAGATTGCCTCAGAAGCTCTAAACATTGCTCTTCAGAGATATCTCGATAAAGATTGCCGCCAGCATGTAGATGGCAGATCGGTGGGCCATTCACCAAACTTGGCCCTTTTTCAAGCAGTGTCACTTGGTAGCCTAATTCACTAAAGTGAATGGCACTTGTTGATCCGGCTATTCCTCCACCAATAATTGCTATAGATGGCTGAATTTTATCCAATTGTTTAGTTGTCATCGCATTCTATTGAAGTAACTTTTGCTCGCTATATTCTAC
>NZ_JAKJSW010000186.1:0-8391 GCF_050337375.1 Vibrio makurazakiensis
AAATTGTTCAGTGGCTCATCTAAGAACACATAATCTGTATCTTGCGCAATTACCATGGCGATGAATGCCAACTGCCTTTGTCCGCCACTCAGTTGGTCTAAATATTTATCCTCAATAAGGTTAAGATCTAGATATTTAATGGCCTGGTCAATGACTCGGTTATCTTCCGCTGTAAGCTTTCCTTTTGAGTAGGGAAAACGACCAAATGAGACCATTTCACGAACAGTAAAACGCATTGAGATTGAGTTCGCTTGGCGTAATACTGCAAGTTTTTTAGCTAGAGCTTTCGTGTCCCAATCAACAAGTTCTCGACTTTCAATCATGACTTTTCCATCGTCTTTATCCATTAGACGACTGGCCATAGAAAGTAAGGTACTTTTACCAGCGCCGTTAGGCCCAATGATTGAAGTAACTTTGCCTTTCTCAAATTCCGCACTCGCTTGTTCTACAACCGCTTGCTGACCAAAGTATTTGGTTAAATTTTCTAACTGGATCATGAATTACCTACAGCACTTTATTTCGAACAAGCATTGATAGGAAATAAATCCCACCAACAAAATTAATGACAACGCTTAATTGAGTTTGGAAGCCAAACAAGTTTTCAATCGTCCATTGCCCTACAAGCAATGTCGCAACCGACAGTAAGGAGCAACCTAGAAGCAATGTTTTGTGTTGGTATGACTGAAACCATTCTCGGGCTAGGTTCGTAACCAATAGCCCAAAAAACATAATAGGCCCCACCAGCGCAGTCGAAATAGCGATTAAAATGGCCGACAACATCAAACATTGCTTAGTCACTTTCTTAACGTCTACACCAAGGCTCACGGCGTTATCGCTATCTAGCCAAAATACATCCAAAGTGCGATGTAGCCTGAACAATAGCCCACTGACAAGCAGTAATACCGGTGCAGACCAATACACAAGTTCAACATTGACGTTATTGAAGCTAGCAAACATGTTAGCCAGTACGGCTGCAAAATCATTCGGGTCGAGTAACATAATCAAAAACGAAGAAACGTTGCTGAACAGTTGCCCGAATATCACCCCAAGTAATAGCAATACCAACAAATTTGCCTTCTGTTTTTGGAAGTAAAAGCCAAATAGCACTAAAGAGAAAACCAGCATTAAACTTGTCGACAAGAAGAAGTTTAAAAATGGATTCAATACATACACACTTAAGCTGCCAAACAGCACCACGATCAYAACCTGCGTTAAAAGGTATAACGCATCAAACCCCATAATACTCGGTGTTAAGATCCTATTGTGGGTAATGGTTTGAAATATCATAGACGACTGAGCTATCGCAATTGCAGCAACAACCATCGCCAAAACTTTGGGTACTCGACGTGACAGAAAGTACTGGTAGTTATCTGCAGTCAGCCCAATCCCAATGAATAAACCAGCGAAAACGACTACAACAATAGAAAGCAGGATCAAACGACTAGAATCACGCACGCTTTTCCCCTCGTAATACTAGATAAATAAACACACCGCCGCCTAAGATGCTGATGATCATTGAAATTGGGACCTCGTAGGGAAATATGATGGTGCGACCTACCAAATCACAAATAAGTACGATTGAAGCCCCTGCTATCGTGGTAATGGGTATATTTCGACGTAGATTATCACCGTAATAGCGACTCACTATATTTGGGACTATGAGGCCAAGAAACGGTAGCTGGCCAACAATCATCACGACACTAGCCGACATCACTGAAACCAAAACTACACCAATGACTAAGACCTGTTGATAGTTCAAACCTAAGTTAACTGCAAAGTCTTTCCCCATACCCACCGCGGATATTCGAGTGGCGAACAGATAACTTAAAATAGAAACAGGGAGAGCGATAAAGAGCAGTTCAAAATCACCACTTAATATGTTGGCGAAGTTAGCCACAGCCCAGCCTGACAAGTTCTGCACAGCGTCGTATTTGTACGCGATAAATGTGGCGATAGATTCAACAACATTACCGAAAACAATCCCTATCAGCGGAACGAACACCGCGTTTTTAAACTGGATACGGCTGATGAACTGGACAAAAATTAGAGTGCCTATCATTGATGTTGCGAAAATAAGCCAAAGATTTTGTCCACTTCCAAATAGAACAAGGCTTAGTACATACCCCAACATCGCACATTCGATCGTGCCTGACGTTGAAGGTGCAGCAAAACGGTTTTGACTAATTTGCTGCATGATTAGGCCAGCAATACTTAAGCCTGCACCAGCTAATAGAATAGAAAGTAGTCGAGGGAGTCGACTTGTGAAGAGTAGTTCTAATGCTTGAGGATCACCGGCAACAATCGCTGCCAGTGACACATCACTTACCCCAACAAAAAGTGAGGCAACACTAAGGAGCAGTAGAACGAGCAATAACTTTTTCAAAGTTAACCTCTGCTAAATAGCGCTCTACTTAAGCCCGATAGAATGTTTAACGTCGGTAACCATTTGCTCTGTAGCTGTTACACCTGAAATTGCAAGGTACCAGGCATTCACGTCCAGGAAAGTCATTGCATCATTTTTGTAAGCACTGGTCGCCTTAACGAGATCATTTTCGAAATCACGTTTAGTGGTACTTTCACCTTTGTTTACTAGGGAGTTACGGTCTACCACTAGTAAAGTCTGAGGATTGGCTTCACGGATATACTCATAAGAAATCAAATCACCATGACGCGTAGGCTTAATTCCTTTTACAGTTTCTGAGAAACCAAAATCCCTGTAAATAGAAGAGAATCGCGATTCAGCGCCGAACGTTGYAATGTTGCCACCAGAGCTCATTACCGTTAGAGCATCGACATTGTTCTTTTGATTGTAGGCTTTTATTTGCTTAAATTCAGCATCTAGCTGCTCAATCTTTTGTTCCACTTTATCAGCATTATCAAAGATTTTAGCCAATGTTCGCCACTGTGACTGAGTGCTTTCCCAATAGCCTTTGTCATCTTCAGCAGCAAATAGCACTGTTGGTGCGATGTCAGATAGCTCTTTATATTTTGTCGCCGCTCGACCACCAATGATGATTAAGTCCGGCTTTTGCATATAAATGCTTTCGAAGTTAGGCTCGAACAARCTGCCTGAAGAGGCGTAGTTATCAGACGCATACTTAGACAGGTAATCAGGAATGGTACTGGCTTGCGCCACAGCAACGGGCTCGATACCAAACGCATCAAGCGCGTCTAGCGCACCTATCCCAATAACCACAACCCTTTCAGGCTTCTGCTCCAGCGTAGTTGAACCGAGTTGGTGTTCAATTGTTACAGGTACAGCCATCGCAGAAGATGAGAAAAAGCAAACTAGTGCTGTTGAAAAATAGCGATTCATAGCAATCCTTAAAATACATTTAATAATGATTTCGATAGTCATTATCATTTAGATTGCAGAATATAGCTATTAATCGAATTAGTGGCAATACAAAAATTAGGGTTTTACTGTTGGTACGCCCCTTAAAATCATTTCAATATAGGTTTCTAGCCTTTTCTCTGTGGATTCAAGGCTTAAGTTTGGCTCAATGCCACTTTGAGTCAGTGTTTGCCATTGAGGCGCGGCCATATTTGGGCGATACATAACAATATATAGCGACCCTTTCTCAGCAAGCTTCCCATCTTTGTCGTAGAACGGAACACCAGTAGACAACTTCGTATGATCAAAGATCGTCGAGTCCCTTAATACAGATTCTGCTGCCAAACCAAAACCAATGATCACATCCCCTTCTCCGCTATCATTTCGTAAGCGATAACCGCGAATATTCATCTCACTTTCAATTGAGTTTCGTACCATTTCCGTAATTTCTGAACTGTTAAACTCGGAAGGTAAATAGGCACGTTCTGAATTAGGATGCCAAGAGTATGTCTTTACACCTTGCTCCAAGAAAGTGAAATCCCCACTGGTCACCATTCCATAGTCATGTTTATCACGCGCCTCCTGCGTCGTACAGGCCGTTAATAACAGCACTAGACCTACTGTAATTATTCCCTTCATCTATACCTTCCTTAGCTTATTGGAATTTTCGTTTCGCTATTACTTCTCAACATAAACAGTAATCTATCGATAGGAAACACTATTAAACGTTTGCGTAATCGCTAACCTTCACTTCTGACTGTTTTGGGGGTTTCATCACAGATTCACGCTTGTTATAGTTCCCCGCAGTTAAATATAACCAACCATTCGAGGCACGGAGCTTCCTCACTAATCTCATGAAGAGAAGAATTGGTACCGATCGACAATCGGCAAATTAGAGGATCAAACAATGGAATTCAATATGGTTGAAATTTTAGGTTACGCTGCATCTATCATGGTTGCTATCTCACTAACAATGAAAGATATCGTTCGCCTACGTGTACTTAACTTTATTGGTTGTGCGCTGTTCACTGCGTATGGTGTGATGATTGATGCAATGCCTGTAGTCGCGACAAACGGATTCATCGCATGCGTTAACGTTTACTTCCTTGTTAAAATGCAACAAGAAAAGAAAGCTGAGTCTCTGAAGGCTGCTAAAGCGTAATCGCTTATAGAATTGAAAATAAAAAGCCCAAACATCTGTTTGGGCTTTTTTGATTTCTTCGTATCAATACCGCTAACTGTCCGTCGTCGTTAATGGCCTTTTACCGTCACACGCCCCTTTCTCAAGGTCGTATAGCGGGCTGGCGCCATGGCTACTCCATCGGTGGTCTTCCCTAGCCAGTTTTCTGTATTGAGTCGGCGTGACACCAATGTATGTTTGAAAGGTTTCATAGAATCGACTACTCGAATTGAAGCCCACGGTTAGCGAGATATCGAGAATGGTTCTATCCGTATCGCTCAGCAAAGCACGTGCATGATTGATACGCATCGCAGTAATATACTGCTTGATGGTCATCTGCATCGTTCTCTGAAACACATTCATGGCATAGTTGCTATGCAATCCAATATGTTCAGCAATGCCTTTAACGGTTAATGGCTGGTTATGGTGAGTGGCTATGTATTCCAACATTTGGCTTACATAGAATTGGGAATGTTTCGACACCCCTTTCTTAGTCGACTTATCCTGTCGATTTACCAGCAATTGTTGCCAACCATCAAGGCAAATCCGTTTAAGCATTAGGCCAATTTCATCCATAGCCAATTGTTGGCGACTTTCTGACGAATGCTTTATCTCTTGTGCCCAGCGTGAGATTTCAAATTCACTGATCAACGAACAAGAATTCGATTGCAACACACTACCGTGAGTGATCTGATTCACTAAATCTCGACTGAGAGCCCATGACATAAAATGGTGAATAGGGATATTGATGATCCCCATATTATGGCATTGACCCGGATTCGTGAGTCGATGAGGCACAGATGCCCAAAACAAGCCAATCGATCCGCTTTTAACCACGACGGGGCTTCCGTTGATGATGTACTCCACATCATCACCAAAGGGTATATTCACCTCAATTTGACCATGCCAATGATAACCAGGCATGGAGTGAGGCGCTCTGAGTTCAATATCGATTGTCTCATAGGAAGAATAGAGAGAGAGCGGACTTACCGATACGGTCTCGGACGAGTACTTGTCTGAAGTGATGATTCTCACCGTATCTTGGGCTGATTGGGGCATGTCTCGCTCCTTAGGAAATCGTATACCAGACTTTTATCAGCTCCTCGATAATAAAACTCAGAAGGCGATCATAGAGCCGTAATAGCCCATTTCATAAGATCAGAACTCTGTGATTAGAGTTCAAACCTTGAGTGTAAAACTGACTTCATTGCACAACACCTCTCCTTAAAACCCAAGAATTTATCCCATTTCCTAATATTTCCATTCACTAATTTAAAAATATTAGAAAACAGGAGAGCTATTAAGTTATCTGAGACGAATCGACATGGGTTCTAGGTGTAATTTATCTGCATCAACAAAGAACTCAGAGAGATAAAGGATTCCACTATGCAAAACCCTAAAATCACATTCATTGGTGCAGGCTCCACCATTTTTGTAAAAAACATTCTTGGTGATGTTTTCCACCGTTCAGCTTTAAAAAACGCTCATGTCGCTTTAATGGACATTGATGAGGTTCGATTGGAAGAGTCTCACCTTGTCGTCAGTAAATTGATGGAATCATCCGGTGCGACTGGCTCGATTTCATGCCATTTAAATCAAAAAGAGGCACTGCAAGACGCAGATTTTGTTGTCATTGCCTTTCAAATCGGTGGCTACGAGCCATGCACTGTCACAGATTTCGAAGTGTGTAAGCGCCACGGTCTTGAACAAACAATTGCTGACACACTTGGTCCGGGCGGYATTATGCGTTCACTACGCACGGTACCGCACCTTTGGAGTGTCTGTGAAGACATGACCGAGGTTTGCCCGAACGCTACCATGCTCAACTACGTAAACCCAATGGCAATRAACACATGGGCAATGTACGAGAAGTATCCGCACATTAAACAAGTCGGTTTGTGTCACTCAGTACAAGGTACAGCTGAAGAACTAGCGCGCGACCTAGACTTAGATTACGCAGATCTTCGCTATACCTGCGCAGGCATCAACCACATGGCTTACTACCTAACCCTCGAGAAGAAAACAGAAAGCGGTGAGTACGTCGACATTTATCCAGACCTACTTGAAGCTTTTGAGAGTGGCAAAGCGCCTAAACCAGGCATCCATCACAATGGTCGCTGCACTAACTTAGTTCGCTATGAGATGTTTAAGAAACTTGGTTACTTCGTGACAGAGTCTTCTGAACATTTTTCTGAATACACCCCCTATTTTATCAAGACAAATCGTCCAGATTTAATCGAACGTTATAAAGTGCCACTTGATGAATACCCTAAACGTTGTGTCGAACAAATTGCAGATTGGAAGCGCGACCTTCAAGAGTTTAAAACAGCCGACAAAATTACCGTTGAGGAGTCTCATGAATACGCTAGTACCATCATGAACTCTATTTGGACAGGTATACCAAGCGTCATTTATGGAAACGTTAAAAACGAAGCCTTAATCGACAATTTACCTCAAGGTTGCTGTGTTGAAGTCGCCTGTTTAGTTGACGCTAATGGTGTTCAACCAATCAAAGCAGGGCGTCTACCAAACCACTTAGCTGCATTGATGCAAACCAACATTAATGTTCAGACTCTACTCACAGAAGCGATTCTCACCGAAAACCGTGACCGTATTTATCATGCTGCAATGCTTGACCCTCATACCGCGGCAGTACTTGGAATAGAAGAAATATACGCGCTGGTTGATGACTTGATTGCGGCACATGAAGGCTGGTTACCGGAGTGGGTTAATAAGTAATTTCATACTAATAAAAATTCAATAACGTGAATATTAACGCCTTCTCAAAGAGGAGGCGTAAGGAGTGGCAATGAGTATCTCTATGAACACCAAATTAAGCTATGGCTTTGGCGCATTTGGTAAAGACTTCGCAATCACCATCGTCTACATGTATCTGATGTTTTACTACACGGATGTTGTCGGTATTTCTGCCGCAACAGTCGGAACCATTTTCCTCGTTGCACGCATCTGGGATGCCGTCAATGACCCCATTATGGGGTGGTTGGTCAACAATACACGTACTCGATGGGGCAAGTTCAAACCTTGGATTTTAATTGGCACACTCGCTAACTCAGTGGTTCTTCTGATGGTGTTTAGTGCGCATTACATCGAAGGTCCTTGGTTAATCGCATACGCAGCTGTCACCTATATTCTATGGGGCATGACTTACACACTAATGGATATCCCTTTTTGGTCACTGGTCCCAACACTGACTTTGGACAAGCGTGAACGTGAAGAGCTTGTTCCATACCCTCGATTTTTCGCAAGCCTTGCCTGGATAGTAACCGCCGCCATTGCAATGCCTTTTGTGAATTACGTAGGTGGGGACGATAAAGGATTCGGATTCCAAATCTTCACCCTCTTGTTGATCGCATGTTTCTTAGTCTCTACTTTCATTACTTTGCGCAATGTGAAAGAGCGCTATTCAACGGCAAATCTAGACACAACACAACCGGAAGAAAAAGTTTCACTGAAAAAACTCCTGTCGCTTATCTACAAAAACGACCAATTGACTAGCGTTCTGTGTATGGCGTTGTCTTATAATCTCGCGACCAACATTATTACCGCCTTTGCTGTTTACTACTTCACTTATGTTGTTGGTAATGAAGAACTCTTCCCTTACTACATGGCTTATGCGGGTATTGCCAACCTCATAACACTGGTGTTGTTCCCTAAACTTGCCCAGATGTTTTCACGACGAGTTCTGTGGGCATGTGCATCCACTTTCCCTATCTTAGGCAGTGCTGTACTGATCTACGTTGGCATGTATGACACACAAAGCATTCTCCTGATATCAACGGCAGGCGTCTTCCTACAAATTGGTACTGCTCTGTTCTGGGTACTTAATGTCATCATGGTAGCTGACACTGTGGATTAC
>NZ_JAKJSW010000187.1:0-8381 GCF_050337375.1 Vibrio makurazakiensis
ACTTTGCAGTGTAGGTAATGAATACTTTACGACTTTCTTTTTGTTTTTTTGCGCACTAGGGGCTTCAGGTTTTAACCACCCGAGAGGGGCCGTAGGATCTTGAGTCGCAGCGGCACTGGTCGCAAAAAATGCTAATGATAACAACAAAGTTCTAACCACCGATGAACTCCTGCCTTGTACCTAAGGTATACACTTCAAATATCAGCCTTGCCTGAGGATACTCTTCCACTGAATATTGAAAGTTTCGCCAATAGTATTTCATTGGCAGAGTTTCCAAAATTGTTAAATATTCAACAATTGAAAAGTAGCTGCCCGTCAATTCAATTTTGACTGGATGTACATAGTACCCAGACAAACTACTTTCAGTATCTTTGCTTTCTATAGGCTCTGGTTTTAAAGAACTCAAAGCAATTAATTTCAAATTTCCTTTAGAAACCAACACACTCTCAAGCATATCTGTCATTTGATTCGGAGAAATCAATCCGTCAGTGACTTTTGCCAGATCAACAGAAAGATCTTGGCTTTGAGCCAACAAACTTTTGTACTGAATATTTAGCTCTTTATCCGGGTCTCTTTGTAGCTTGGCTTTAACCACCATAAGCTCGCCCTGTGCTTTCTGAATATTTTGCTTTACGACAGTAAGCTTAGATTCATCAGCCATTAAAGTCTTGTAGCTGGGCTCGATTAAAACAGTAAACACTGAGAGAACCAGCGCGATAGACACACAAATAGTAACCAACCATTTTTCGCGAGGAGTTAAATTTGCAAACTTATCGTTTAGCAGTGACCATTTCTGGTTCATCACTTCTCCCCTCTTTGGCTATACAATTCAAAGGTGATCACATCATCCTCATTACGAGAAATTTTCAGCTCCTCGAACACCCGCCCGACTAAGTTTAAATCTTCCTGAAACTGGCTAACCCAGTTAGGAACAACGCCAGCACTACTAGCATAACCACTAAGATCTAAGGTTCTGTTATCCATGTATATTTTAGAGAGCGATATATCATTTCGTCCAAGTTTAGCTAATGCTGTCATAACACCGGAGTACCCAATTTGATCGGAATCGTCATATTGCGCAACAGCTTGTAATGCACCTTTTTTCGATGTGATATCACGCTTCAATCGAGCAATTGCTGCTATTTTTTCTGGCGACGGTTTATGTTTAGCTAATTTTGCACGATTCTCGTTCAGTTCATTATTTAGTTGACTCAATTCCTGTTGAGCGCTTGCCAGTTTAGAGTCTATATGACTTTGTTGATACACAATATAGCCGTAAGATATCAACAACATTACGCTCATAGCGACCCAACTCGCGACGATATTAGTGAGAGTAAAGTATTCTTTTTTAGGCTTTAAATGCTTGGGATATAAATTGATTTGGAAGTCGTCAATAGACGCAGATAAATCCGCTATAAGATTGCCCGACTCTTTTCGAGTATCCTCAATAAGCTTGGCAACTTTCGAGCTTAAACGCTCATTCAGAGCTTCAGCAAGTTCAGTCTCATCTTCCTCATCACAGCAAATTTTTAATTGATGGAGTTGAGCTCCTTTGAGTTGTGATGAGAGGTAATCAATAGAGCGTTGTAATTCGAGAGCCAAGCCATCAAGCTGTAATCCGCTAGAGGCGACACCAGTCAATGGCGGTACAACGTTACGGATGGTTCTTTGAAAACACATGGTATTTTCAACAAATGCACCGATTTTAAAGTTCTCTTTACTGCTACGTTGCAACAGCATAAAGTTGCCAAGCTCACCCGCTGAATGCCCCCACACTTCATCTTCAGGGACAATACTTTCAAGTACCATCTGGCTTGACGCAGCGATAGTCAGGATCTTGTCTAACACCTTTTTCGGTAAGACATAAACTTGTAGTTTGTTCGCTGTAGGAAGAGCAATAGCATCTGCGACAATATCGGTCACTCGTTCTGTGATCAGGTCTTTAAGCAAGAAAGGTAAAGCAACCGGCCACTCTTCTTCTGGCATTTCAGGCTTATCAATTTGATAAGTTTGGTAGTAATGAGAACTCAACACCACTCGCAGCGACGGCGAATTAAGCACTTCACTAGTTAGAAGTGTTTTTAGCGCTCCTTCCCAGTCTCCTGCCGTAATCGGGACTGTCATTGCTATCGAGCTATGCTCAGCACTTTCAGAAGCAGACAAATAGAGACCACTCTGCTGCATCATTACAGTCAGAGGCTTATTTTCAGCCTTTTTAGGTCTTAACTTGTCTAAGATATTATTTAATTTCATTATCTAACTACTTTTTCGCCAGCGATTTCTACGCCCAACTTTAACTTTCGATTCAACTTTAGGCTGTGGAATTATCTGCTCTTCAGGTGATAAGTAACGCCCCTGAAAGCCTAGGACACCAAGCTCAACCAACGTGTTTTTTTCTTGCTTATTTTCCACGCCAACCGCAATAACTTGGGTGCTAGAGTCACCACATGCACCAATAATACTGCTAACAAAAAGTTGGTTCTCATGTCGTCGATCTATTCTCTTTATTAAACTTCTATGCAGTTTAATAAAATCGACTTTTAAGTCTTTAATWTAATGGGTACTAACAATTGTTCGACCAGCTTGACCAACAATCACTTTGCACCCTAAACCGGATATCATTTTCACTACCGGTCGCATGTAATCTAAATGCTGTACTAATCGTCCTTCCGAAAACTCAAAATTGAGATTTTTACGTATTGAGATAGGTAACTGCAATAGTTCGTACCTAAACCATTTCTGATAATTCTTGTTTGAAAATGGTACGACGTTCAGGTTGATAGAATAACAGTTTGAACCGTTTGATTCTTTTAATAATTTAATAAGAATAGTCAGGACAGAGCGATCCATTTGTGATTCGTATCCCACTTGCTCTACTGCTGACATAAAGCGTGAAGCTTTCAACACCCCTTTTTCCGGATCGACGATTCGAGTAAAGACTTCTTGGTGCAAGATATCTCGAGAACCTTTAACCTGATACAAGTAACAAGGCTGAGTAAATATAACCAAATTTTCAGGCAATAATGCCTTATCGAGTAAAGTGCGCCAGCGTACGCTGCCTCTATCTAATTCATTACTCACTTGCTTGGGGAAACGGCTCCAAGCATTTGCACGCTGTAGCTGTGCACTTTTTAGAGCGGTTTCGACCTCGTCCATGATCTGACTATGTCGTTCGCCTTCGCTATACATGGTCATACCAATATGAGACCAGTTATCAATATCAAGTGGTTCTGGTGGGGTTAATTTTTCTAACTGTTTTTGACACTGCACTGCCAACGCCGACACTTCTTTTGAACCTTGATGAGGGATAAATACCGCAAAATCCGCATCATAATAACGAGAGAAAATCACATCGGGGTAACGCTGAACAATATTCGACAATACCTCACCAACTTCAATAATAAAGCTATCGCACACTTGCTTATCATTTTCTTCGACAGCATCTTCCCACTCTTCAATTCTAACGAGTAAGATGCCCCCTCTACCGCCACTTTCATGCAGAGCAGACTCTAATTTGTTATCGAATAAAACTCGATTCGCGGTGCCAGTGAGCTTATCAAGAAAAGTTTGGGTTCGAATGAAAGTATCAAATCGACTTCGCTCTTGACGGGCATCTTGTAATTCTTCAATAAGAACGTCTAACGCTTCACTTGCAGTATAGGGCCACTCTTGATGGTCGCCTTTTGCATACTGCTCCACTCGTCCTGCTAGGATCATACGGCCACGCTCTTCAAGTAGTTCTGAACCCATCAGTTGCTCTTTCAACCAATGAACACCTCGAACTAAGCAAAATATAACAAGACCGACCGCAAGAGTTGTCGACCATAAAGCTTCTAGAGAATAGTTGTAACCAATATAAGGAGGGAGTGCTTTAAACTCGATGCTATAACCTTTGTTCCTTTCTAGGATAAAGGTTTGCTCATAGAGTCGATTCGTATCAATTTGTGGAGAGGTATCTTTGAATCGATAGACAATACCGGCCGAGTTAGACAGCTTCATTTCAACGATATTGCTTGCTTGCAACATTTTAGGCATCCAACGCTGCATAGAGTATGCCGCATCAGGGTCTTCCATTTCTTTATCTACAACTTCAACAATACCAACTAAGTAATGGTCGAGGTACTCCTGCCCAATACGTTTGAACGATAACGTTCCACCAATAAAGAGTATGAACATCGCACTAATAACAATGACTGTAACGAAAGCAACTAAACGCGTACTTAGCTTTAGTGTAGGGGTATATCTCATGAAGCACGAAATCCTTTTCAACTCATTTTATACCGTATTACTACTTATACTATATAAGGTAATGGCAAACAAAGTGTTAACACGTTACAAATAGAAAAAAGCCGCGTAAACGCGGCTTTTCAAATCATACTAATTTACTGATGTTTACAGCACATCACGCTAAATACAATTAGAACGGAATATCGTCGTCGAAATCCATTGGCGGCTCATTATATTGCTGCTGAGGTTGTTGAGGCGCTTGCTGTGGTTTAGCTGGTGCATTGTATTGCTGCGCCTGCTGCTGAGAGGCTTGCTGTACTGCAGGTTGCTGAGGTTGACCCCAACCGCCTTGCTGCTGTTGACCCATACCACTTTGAGCAGGAGCACCGCCTTGAGCACGGCCACCTAGCATTTGCATAACACCGTTGAAGCCTTGTACAACAACTTCTGTAGTGTAGCGGTCTTGACCACTTTGGTCTTGCCACTTACGAGTCTGCAATTGGCCTTCAATATACACTTGAGAGCCTTTACGTAGGTATTCACCAGCAACTTCCGCTAATTTACCGAATAACGCCACACGGTGCCATTCTGTTTTTTCACGTTGCTCACCAGTTGCTTTATCACGCCATGATTCTGACGTAGCAATCGTAATGTTTGCTACCGCACCACCATTAGGCATGTAGCGAATTTCTGGGTCATTACCAAGGTTACCCACTAATATAACTTTGTTTACTCCACGGCTAGCCATGCTTTGCTCCGTCTAAATTCATAGGTGTCTTAAAAATTTTAGCGCACAAGAATAGCACGCTTTACAGCTGTGACAAATCGCATTCCTAATGTTCACAATCGTGAAAGTAAAAAACCGTAACAATTCATAACTTTCAGAGCTGCAATACTTTTTTTGCTACTGACAAACCACATGTTTACGTTAAGCCTTGATACTCAACGCAAGTCATAATAATCAACATAGTTACAAGCTCCCTACAGTGTCAAATTACTATTCCGATTCACTGATAAGGTTTTTTATGAAAACGTCCAGCTACAAAAGAACATTACATTTCCTTTGTTTAAAACCAGAACTTAACTACATACATATCAATCAGTTAAAAAAGCGTACCGCTGTACCTATCCATTACATTACGCCCAACGATCTAATGTGCATAAATAAGAAGCATCGGAATCGAATACTACTTGTAGACCACAAACAATTCGACATACTACTCGCTGAGCATCCAAACCTGCCCGTTGCTTGGAAATACTATGAAACTATCGTTTTCAACGTCGGACAAAGACTAACAACCGAGGAGCTTATAAACTTAGGCGTACTCAAAGGTCTGTTTTACAGAGACGAAAAGCAAGAGCTGATAGCTCAAGGATTAGAAGCCGTTATCGACGGACAAAACTGGTTACCAAGAAGCGTTGCAAGCCAATTACTTTACCACTACCGAAAAATCACCGATGGCAATAGCCAGCCCACAACCATAGATCTCACTATAAGAGAACTTGAAGTGTTACGTTGCTTACAATCAGGCTCATCGAATACTCAAATTGCCGATGACCTATTTATCAGTGAATTTACCGTTAAATCGCATCTTTACCAGATATTCAAAAAGCTAAAAGTGAAAAATCGAACTCAAGCGATAGCATGGGCTAATCAGAACTTATTATCTTAATTAATATCCATTACCTCAAATTAAGCTTAGATTTGAGAGCTCTCTTGATTAATCTATTTTAATTAATGAATTTTTCACGCACCACATGATAAAGTTGCTTGATATACATGATGTAAACTCAAAATTAAGGTCCCATGATGATCAAGAAATGCCTATTCCCGGCTGCTGGCTACGGCACCCGATTCTTACCTGCGACAAAGTCTATGCCAAAAGAAATGATGCCCGTTGTCAATAAGCCTCTGATTGAGTATGGCGTTGAAGAAGCGATTGAAGCAGGTATGGACGGTATGTGTATTGTCACCGGGCGTGGCAAACACTCTCTCATGGATCACTTTGATAAAAACTATGAGTTAGAACACCAAATCAGTGGCACTAACAAAGAAGAATTACTTAATAATATTCGTGAAACCATCGAGTCAGCGAACTTTACTTATATTCGTCAACGAGAAATGAAAGGTTTAGGCCATGCAATCTTAACTGGACGCGAGCTTGTTGGGGATGAACCGTTTGCAGTTGTATTAGCGGATGACCTTTGCGTAAACGAACAGCAAGGTGTATTGGCTCAAATGGTAGCACTGTACAAGCAATTCCGCTGTTCGATAGTCGCTGTGCAAGAAGTTCCAGAAAATGAAACTCACAAATACGGTGTTATCTCTGGTGAAATGATCAAAGACGATCTTTACCGTGTTGATGATATGGTTGAGAAACCAGAGCAAGGCACAGCACCGAGTAATCTAGCGATCATTGGGCGCTATATTCTAACACCTGATATCTTTGAACTGATTGAACAAACAGAACCAGGGAAAGGCGGTGAGATCCAAATTACTGATGCTCTACTTAAGCAAGCTAAATCTGGATGTGTTCTGGCTTACAAATTTAAAGGTCAGCGTTTTGACTGTGGTAGTGTTGAAGGCTACATAGAAGCAACCAACTACTGCTTTGAGAACCTTTATAAAAAAGATCAACAGCAAATTGAACTTGGTAAGCACTCCACCAAAAAAGAAGCAGAATAACTTCCGTATAAAATAAAGGGGCTATCATAGCCCCTTTATAACAACTGTTTTTTTATCCAGTAATTTATTGCACAAATCTCACACTATGTAATACTTGCCCCATTAATAATTACATGGTTTGCAGAGATGGATAAGATAGACATTAGAGGTGCTCGAACCCATAACCTAAAAAACGTTAGCTTGAGTATCCCTCGAGATAAACTGACAGTGATTACAGGACTATCGGGCTCAGGTAAATCTTCCCTTGCCTTTGATACTTTATACGCAGAAGGTCAGCGTCGATATGTTGAATCTTTATCTGCCTACGCTCGTCAATTTTTATCTCTAATGGAAAAGCCCGATGTTGATCACATCGAAGGTTTATCCCCAGCAATTTCTATCGAACAAAAGTCGACCTCTCATAACCCACGCTCTACTGTGGGTACAATCACGGAAGTTTATGATTATCTTAGGCTTCTATATGCTCGTGTTGGTGAACCTCGCTGTCCTGATCACAACACACCACTCGCTGCACAAACAGTAAGCCAAATGGTCGACAAAGTTTTAGAACTTCCACAGGGTTCTAAAATGATGCTGCTCGCGCCAATCGTCAAAGAGCGCAAAGGTGAGCATGTAAAAACGCTAGAGAACCTTGCTGCTCAAGGCTTTATTCGAGCTCGAATTGATGGTGAAACCTGTGACTTATCCGATCCACCAGCGTTAGAACTACATAAAAAACATACAATTGAAGTTGTAGTTGACCGATTTAAAGTTCGCCCGGATCTTCAGCAACGTTTAGCCGAATCTTTTGAAACGACATTAGAACTTTCAGGTGGAATTGCAGTTATAGGTTGGATGGACGAAACCGATAACGAAGAAATTATTTTCTCTGCTAACTTTGCTTGTGGCCTTTGCGGCTATAGCATGCAAGAACTAGAACCTCGCTTATTCTCATTCAATAACCCAGCAGGTGCGTGTAGCACATGTGACGGATTAGGAGTGCAGCAATACTTCGATGAAAGCCGTGTAATCCTCGATGAAAAGCTAAGCATTGCAGAAGGGGCTATCAAAGGTTGGGATCAAAAAAACTATTATTATTTCCAAATGCTTACTGCACTTGCTGAACATTATGGTTTTGATCTCTATGCTCCATTCAAATCCCTGCCGAAAAAGACTCAAGATATTATCCTCAAAGGTTCGGGCCGCACTGAAGTCGAGTTTAAATACATCAATGACCGTGGTGATATTAGAGTTAAACGTCACCCATTTGAAGGCATTTTAAATACATTAGAGCGTCGCTATCGAGATACTGAATCTAATGCCGTTCGTGAAGATTTATCCAAATATATTTCCACAAAATCCTGCTCAGGCTGTGATGGTACCCGCTTACGAGTGGAGGCTAGAAACGTATTTATTGGAGACACGGCTTTACCAAAAGTTGTTGAGTTGAGTATTGCGGACGCTCTTCATTTTTTCCAATCATTACAAC
>NZ_JAKJSW010000188.1:0-8212 GCF_050337375.1 Vibrio makurazakiensis
GTTTTTAGCTAGGTCGGCAGCTAACCAATCATATGACTTTTTTATGTCTACCTTTCTGGTGACACGGAACCACCAATCAAATGACTTAAACTGCCTTTCGTAATGAGGGCCATTATTTAATTGAATCACGTGCCAATTATTCTTGTTGAAAGAGTACGAAAGGCTTCCACTTATGTTTTTRTCATGCCTACCAGTTATGTTGACATCGTGATTTTCTTTAGGAATAGTGAGAACGCGGCCAATGAACCAGTCGATTAACCTTGTTGCGCAAAAATTTTGGGATGGAATTAATCGAAGACCTCTAGACTCTATATATTGCCCTATACAGGCCTTGTCATCTATGTAATTGTCATAGTCATGGTTTCCCAACCCTGGATAAATAGGCATACCGGAATAATCTCTTTCAAATTGCAGTATGTCCTTTCTGTTCATTGTGTTCGTAATGTCACCATTAATCAATGTGCCCGAGAAATGTTTATCACCAACCTCACGAGCCAACGACCTCATGCTTTCCGAATGCCACGCATTAGCTAAATAGCCATCTCCAGCTCTAGTTTTACAAGCCTCAGATACGCAATAAGGATACTGAGTATCTGAGGCGATGATAAGATCGAATCTATCGTTATCGACTTTCATCACTTTGATATATTCATACTTATCGTTTACCTTAGAGCCTACATAACGTATAGACTTGTTATACTCCCTACACAACCCATCGGACTCTCCGTATCTATCTTTATCTCTACAAAGTATCGCTTTATAGCCTTTTTTTACTTTGATTGAGCTAATGGTATTTTCCCAGCCTTGAGTTTTATGCTCTCTTCCTGGACAAAAACCCCAAGACACTCCTTTGAAATTTTCGTGTTGATATACGGTAATACAAGAATCTGTATTAACGGAACTAACTCGCTTGGTTGGCACTTTCGCAAAACCAAAAACACTTATTGGCGTTAAGCAAAAAAGTGTAATTATTATAACTCTAAAAAAACTTTTATACGTCACATTATCGCTGCTGTATTTCATCAAAATCACCTCATTTTATTGTTTCAACTTATTCCTTTATAAAAACAACTGGATAGGTAAAATAGAACACTGAAAAACAGTTGACCTTTGAGTACATAAAATTACTCATAAGCCCCAGACCAATCAGCTCCATTAATAATTGCCTTACATATCCCCTTCCAAACAGCGCCAGATGCAACTCTGGCACTTCAAAAACTAAAAATTAAAACTCTAAACGCTCAACTTTAAGGATTTGAGACGCAGGACACGAAGCCCGCGGTGCTCGGACCGGTGCTGCCGACGTAGCCATGGTAGAGGCTCACGTAGTAATAGTAAGAACCATCAGGAGTCGCCGACCAATAGATGACGACGGTCGGCCAACCGCGCGCGGTAAACATATTACCAGATAGGTCGTATAGCTCCGTTTTTAACTCGTCTCTTGTCGCTAAACGCCAGTTAGTTCGTCCGCCGAGACTATGGGTGTTGTAGGTAGTACACAGTGCATTTGCGTTAGTCCAGTCGAATAGGTAGAAATCACCATCTGGCCCGAAAGGTCCACTTTCAGTAACAGTTCTGCTTGTAGGAGGACTACCGTCAATGCTGTCTAGATAGGCCACTGATGGTGAACTGGTAAATAACTTACCAGTACCTGTATCGAAGATATCAATACATGCACCCGCAAAATCAGTACATACATTCACGTCCACCGTATTACTGATGATGCCATCTTTGGTAGCCGTGAGGGTCGTATTGCCCACCTCAACCACAGACAATAACCCAGTTGATGACACGGTAGCGATCGCCGTATCGAGAGATGTCCACGTCACTGAGTTTGTGACCGGAGAGGAAGTACCACCGCTGTACGTTGCATCGGCAACTAACTGTTGAGTCTGACCTTTCGCAATATTCACTGGTGATGGTGTCACTTGAATCGATGTGAKGACCGCTGCTGACACATTCACATTCACCGTATTACTGGTGATGCCATCCTTCGTGGCCGTGAGAGTCGTGCTACCCACGTCAACACCCGATAACATACCTCCTGATGTCACTGTGGCGATGCTGGTATCTATTGGCGTCCACGTTACGGAATTCGTTACATCATAAGAGGTGCCATCACTGTACGCCCCCATTGCGGTTAACTGYGGTRTTTGACCTTTCRCAATATTCACTGGTGATGGTGTCACTTGAATCGATGTGAGGACCGCTGCTGACACATTCACATTCACCGTRTTACTGGTGATGCCATCTCTTAAGACATTTACTTCCACATTGCCTGGCTCCCTCCCTGTCAAAATATTTGCTTCGTTAAAAAAAGCGACATCTTCATCGCTTACATGCCACTCACTGACACTTAAATCGCTTAATGGGCTAGATGAACCATCAGTGTAATGAATAACAGCTTCGAAATTTTGTTGATTGTCTTTCGCAAGCGTTAGTGAACTTGCCCCTTGCGTCGATATAGGAGATGGAATGATATCTATACGTGATGCGACGATATCTGCATCTGCATCTGCAACTGTATTACCTTCTGAATTACAACCTGAAAGTAGCGTTATCGACAGGAGTGCGATTAGAGTGAAGATATTCTTTATCATAATTTTTTTACTAGTTATGGTTAATGGGATAGGTTTACAAATCAGCCGGAGTACCTTTATGGAAGTGAAAACCCTGCATACCCCAAATAAGATCGAGTGCTATCATTAGATTTGCGTCATCTTCGCTTTCAATTTGTTCAACAATAATTTTTAAAGGCGAACTTTTACAAAAAACATAAAACACCGTTAATTCCTTTAAATTTTTGGGAGCTCGGATTTTTACCAATTCGTACAGGCCAGCGTTATACTCACTAAGCCTAAAATCTGGCTCAACTTCTGAGTAGATATCATAGTCATCTACAGCGAGTATTATTTTATTCTTGTTTAGTATTTCGATGCCTTCTCTGATTTTTGAACAGTCAAGGCAATTATTCCTTTCAGTAATCTCTACTACGAGTTTGGTATTTATCCCTTTTAGTGCATCATGGAGAGTGATGATGTCGCCAATTAGGAACAAATCACACAAATGGCTACGCTCTAGATTTATGAATATATATTCTTTGTCAAACATCGTGTTATCTTTATTATTAATGACAGATGAATATAACCTAGCGACAAGTTCCCTAGATACATGAGAGCGCTGTAAGTAATAATTGATGACTCCGTCTTTTCTCAGTTCACTTAATATATTATTATCAAGTAAAACCTCAACTCCGATCATCCTCCCACTTTGTGGGTTTACCCTGCGGATTTCTTGGTATTTATATTGGCATTTGTATTGTGTGAAATTGTTAAGCTTGTGCGATTCTTTATATTTATTACTGAATAGTACACACATATTACACTCCCTTATTTTTGCACCGCCATATAGCCCATACCCCTAACATTTACTATTTTCCAACTTGTTGGTGACAGGGTTATATTTGCTTGAAATATCGCTTGTGATATGTGAGTGTTACTTTTACCTCTACCCCACATATAAAGTGATATTTCACTATAAGTAAACACCTCCACATCAAGCGAATTCATTGACGAAAAAAGGCATAATATTTTAAATGTGTTATATCCCAAACTACAACGGCTATTTAACTCATAGAACTTCTTATCGGCTCCAGCTATTAAAGACAACCTAAACTTCTTATTGATATCCTTAATTGAAACACATTTAATACAACTCTCTTTAGAGGATTCTTTGCAATACGCTTCATTTATAGTTCTTGTGTAAATAACATTATTCTTTATAGGCATCATCTAATATCCCCCCCCCAAAAAAGAATGCCGGGATAGCTTACAACCTGTAACAGTAGATACAAAACTCTAATTATTATTATTATTAGCATTAACAATTATAACATTAATAATACCAGGCATTTACAGCTAATTCCCAGCCTTCCACACCAACAGGAATCCAACAAAACAAACCTAAAAACAACAATTTACAAAAAACACGCCCAATAACACATGATAAGCAATACCAGAAATTGAAATAATTATAATTATTTTACTAATGTTTTAATTTTAGCTTTGAACTCTCGTTCAATGAAAGATTCGACTACTTTATAGTACATTTATTCAGATTTGGATAAACTGACTTTTTGCGTACTAAACAAGCTTTGTTGCGCAATTAAGTGTACTAAATCAAGAGCCTACGGTGTGAACAGCTATACCCGAGTTCATTGAAGGTGCTTGATTTTCGTTATAAACAGGATCATGTCTGCGCAACCATGAAAGTAACGATAACTCCACAGAAGAAACAAGAACTCGAACAGATACACGATTCCGCTCGTTATAGTCGAGTGTCCGACCATATCAGGCGGTTCTCCTTGCTTTCGAAAGCTGGAGCAACGCAATGATTTCTCAGGCGCTTCGTATTCATGAAACTACGGTTGCACGTCATATCAATGATTATCTCCAGTCTGAGAAGTTACAGCCTGAAAACGGTGGTAGTCAAAGCCGAATGTCTGCAGCTCAAGCCATATAACACATTCAGTATTTGGCTGAACACACCTGCTTTCATACTCGCCAAATCGTTTCTTATGTAGAAACCGAATTTGCTATTCGCTATAGCGTAGCGGGTATGAGTAAGTGGTTACATCACAATGAATTTTCATACAAGAAACCTAAGGGTGTACCTGATAAGTTCAGCCCAGAGATGCAGCGAGACTCTATCGAGTATTACAATAAAAACCTTAAACCAAGTGAAGCACCTGTATTATTTATGGATACTGTCCATCCTACTCAGTCGACAAAACTCAGCTATCGCTGGGTTCGAAAAGGTCGGACAAACTCATCGATACAACGGGTCGCCGAACACGCGTGAACCTAATCGGTGATCTATCACTGGAAAAATTAGTGCGACGGTCACTGAAACGTATGAAACCATTAATAGTGAGAGCATTATTCGTTTTTTCTGGAAACTAAAGAAAGGTCACTATCCACTGGAGCAAAAGGTACACCTAATCTTAGATGGAACGGTCTATCATCGAACCGAGTTAGTGGAAGATGCAGCAAAAGTGCTCAATATTGAACTTCATTACTTACCGCCCTCCTGTCAGAACTTAAATCCGGTCGAACGGCTTTGGAAAGTAATGAATGAGCATGATCGGAACAATGATTTCTTCTCACCCAAGAGAGAGTTTATCTCCGCAAGCAAAGAATTTTTTGATGTGACATTACCAGAAGTTGCAGGGTCGCTGGTATCCTTAGGGATAATTTTCAGCTACTCAAACCTGCATATTCAAATTCAACGGGTATAGCGATGGCGAGAATTAATTTTAGGCCGAAGAAATGTGTATGGCAGCTTAAATGGCGAAGTGTCGCAATTCGGACTTGAATTCGGGGACAAATATCACCAAGATATAAAATGATAACCAAATTTAATTCCAAGTATTAATTATAAGTTGAGTTATTTTACCTCTCAACCAAGAATGAGCTCTATCCTTTATGTTACGCTTATGCCATAACATATACAGCTTTCCTTTATCACAGTGAAAGGGAACTCTAAATAGATTTAGTCCAAGGACTTCCTTAAACTCTAGTGCGAGCGTCAGAGGAATAATGGCAATTAGATTCGTTCTACTAACAATAATCATATTATTAATCATTGAACTTCCATAAAATGCTATATTCCTATTTGACAGATCTACACTTGTGTAAAAATCCAAACTGTATTTATTATTTCTTACGCGTTTTAATACGGCATGCTCCTCTCTGAAATAATCATCGAATGTCAAATTAAGTTTAACCCTTGGGTGATCTCGGTTGCATATAACAACAAAGTCAGACTCGTACAGAAATTCTGACTTAATATCAGATTCACTCATTTCCAAAAAATCTATCGCGATATCATACTGTTTATTTACTAACGCCTCATATAATATTTTATCATTATATTCATGATCATAAATATCCAAATGAACATTAGACAAAGAGGACTCATTAAACTGGTTATTAAGAAACCACTGTAGATTTTCCGGCGTAGTAATATTAAACTTCCTATTGCTTGTTTTGGGTTCAAATGATTTTGCATCAGACATCGTATAAGACAGTTTATGCACTGTAGATTTAATTTCTTGATAAAATCCCTTAGCAAAGCTTGTAGGAGCAAGGTTTCTGCCTTTTCTAATAAAAAGTTCATGACCAAGCTCAACTTTAAGCCTGCTCATCATACTGCTAATAGTAGATTGATTAGTGTTATAGTAAAGTGCCGCTTTGCTTATGCTACCCTGCTCAATAACAGTGACAAAAACTGCTAGCAATTGTAGGTTAGGGACTTGATTCATTATACCTCCAGTTTCTATGATGGTTAATTAATACCTACCAATAGTTATTTTTGAACAAAGTTTAGTTACTATATGGCGATTTTTCCATAGTATAACCTATCCCTCTTATGTTTGTTATATTCCACACTGATGAGTTAATTTCCAAATTAGTAAGGAACACAATTTGAGTTACATGGTTATTTGATTTCACTTCTCCCCAAATATACATTGATATCTCTTTATACTTAATGATTACATCGTTTTTACTTGCAAACATATTGAGTAAAAAAATCACATTTTTTTGTATTCGCTCCCCCTTTTTCAGATCGTAAAACGAACCATCAAATCCATATATAACTTCAAGGTCATAATGCTTATTTATTTTTTTTGTTAAATTAAATAGATAATCACTCATAAAACTCTTACTACTCTTACTACTCTTACTACTCTTACTACTTAAGAAACAGTATTAAATATGTCTCACCCAACTCCATGTCATATGACGTTTAATAATTATCGGTTAATACATACACCCGAATAAATTCATCTCTGATTTTAGTGGCGTAAGACCTTGGATCAACAGGTAAATACGATTGCCACATTTCGAAATTTCGATAAATGCAACTTTGTAAGCTACGTAAGCTTTGTTGCGTAATTCAAATTAGAGACAGAGTCGCCCCTTTTATGTGTTTCTTGGTTAATACGAAAAGTTTCAGGCAGAACTAAGCGGTGTTGTTGACTAAATCAGTTGAACCTTTTCTCAATCCTGCAATCTGATCCCATGTAGTAGAAACATGGTGATGTTATGGGTAAATCGAAGAAGAAGATAACGAACTGGAGTGAGTATAATGAAGCCTTGTGCAAACAAGGCTCAGTAACGTTCTGGATTGACGACTCAGCCGTTGATGCGTGGCAATGCAAAAGCCACCATGGCAAACGTGGTAGAGGCTTTCAATTTTCTGATACTGCTATTGAAATAGCTTTGATGATTAAAGGAATATTCTCTCTCCCGTTACGTGCGCTACAAGGTTTTATCGACTCCATATTTGCCTTAATGAACGTCCCTTTGCGCTCTCCTGACTACACCAGTATTAGCAAGCGTTCCAAGACCGTTCAGGTAAAATACAAGAATAAATCTAAAGGCTCAGCTCGTCACATCGCAATTGATTCAACAGGTCTGAAAGTCTTCGGTGAAAGAGAATGGAAAGTTAAAAAGCATGAGCAGAAGAGCGTAGGATTTGGCGTAAATTGCACCTTGCTGTTGATGTCGATACCCATGATGTTATTAGCGCAGAAGTCAGCATCGTCAATGTTGGTGATAGTGAAGCTCTCCTACATTATTGAATCCACTTCGTAGAAAAATCAATTCTGTATCAGCAGACGGTGCTTATGACACGAAAAAGTGCCATGAAGTATTGCAGACTAAGGGATGTAAGCCTCTTATACTTCCTAGAAAAAATGCTGGTTACTGGGGAAAGGGACACTCTAGGAATGAAGCGGTGGATGCACTTAAAAACGGTAGGCTAGTTCAGTGGAAACTGACTCTGGCTATCACAGCCGTTCAACCTCTGAGACGGCAATGTCCCGATATAAAGGCCTGACTAGCGGTACATTGAGCTTGATATGTTATAACGCTCAAGTTGGTGAGGCCTTGGCAAACGTCAAAGCAATGAACAAAGTCTTAGGGCTAGGTATGCCTATTAGAAACTAACTGGAAAGTTCTGTAGGATAGCTATGTCCTTTACCTGATTTGGCCAACAACGCCTCATCAAACTGCCCACCCGGAATAACAATTAACTATGCCTAATTTTCCGCCTACACTTTTATGACATTTCCCGGCTTAAATAGCATCATAAACAGCCCGGTTTACAAAAAATTATGACAGATGCTACAATTAGATTAGGAAATAAG
>NZ_JAKJSW010000035.1:0-33320 GCF_050337375.1 Vibrio makurazakiensis
CATAAAAGTAACAGCATCAGAAATGCTTACGTTCTTACCTGTACGAACAGGTAAGAACGTAAGCATTTCTGATGCTGTTACTTTTATGGCGGGTGACCGTTCTCGCGCTGAGAAAGCGTATGCTGGCGACATCATTGGCCTACATAACCACGGTACTATCCAGATTGGTGATACCTTTACTCAAGGTGAAAGCCTGAAGTTCTCTGGTATTCCAAACTTTGCACCTGAGCTATTCCGTCGTATTCGTCTACGTGATCCTCTGAAGCAGAAGCAGCTACTAAAAGGTTTGGTTCAACTTTCAGAAGAAGGTGCGGTTCAAGTATTCCGTCCACTGCAAAATAATGATCTCATCGTTGGTGCGGTTGGTGTTCTTCAGTTCGACGTAGTTGTTGCTCGCTTGAAAGCGGAATACAACGTAGAAGCAATCTACGAAAGCGTGAACGTTGCTACGGCTCGTTGGGTTGAATGTGATGATGCTAAGAAGTTAGAAGAGTTCAAACGTAAGAGTCAGTCTAACCTTGCATTGGATGGCGGCGATAACCTGTCTTACATTGCTCCAACTATGGTGAATCTGAACTTAGCAGCAGAACGTTTCCCTGAAGTAGAGTTCCGAGCGACTCGCGAGCACTAATTCTTAACGTTGCTCTATTCGAGAATATTAAAAACGTCTATTGTTCAGCAATAGGCGTTTTTTTGTATCCTTATCTGTCGAATTTTCCCTAGTACTGTAAAGCAAAGGAGAGTATTTAAATGTTCAAGTGGTTTAAATCATGGTTAGAAAAATACGATCGTTGTTGTGAGCAATTAGGGTTAACACCTGAAAACAAACGTAGCTGTGTGCCATATCGTCCAGACCCCTCTCTAAATCCTGAAAGTAAAACAAAGTCAGAAATGTAGAGTAAGAATTACATGAAACTGTTTGATAGCCATTGCCACCTCGACTTTGATGTTTTTCCTAAAGGAGCTGAAGACTATATAGAGAAAGCAACTCAAGCTGGTGTGGAGAAGTTCTTCCTACCTTCAATTGGTCCAAAAAATTRGAAAGTAGTGAGTGAGATCGCTAAAGATCATCCTGACGTGTATTTTGGGTTGGGTTTCCACCCTTATTTCCTTAATGAYTATCGAATCGAGCAACTTGATGATCTTAAAGAGTGGATTGCAAGTTCACCTGAGCGCTGTGTGGCAATAGGTGAGTGCGGTCTCGACTTTTTTGTAGATGTTAAACGAGAGAAACAAGAGAACTTTTTCATCCAGCAAGTAGAGTTGGCGAAGGAGTTTGAACTGCCCTTAATTATTCATGAAAGAAAATCCCACAATCGCCTTATTCAAATTTTAAAGCAGGAAAAATTTACTTTTGGTGGTGTTATTCATGGCTTTTCGGGAAGTGAACAGCAAGCTTTGGAGTGGATCAAGCTTGGCTTCTATATTGGTGTAGGTGGAACCATCACATATCCAAGAGCGCAAAAAACACGCGCAACCATCGCAAAGTTACCTCTGGAATTCCTAGTTTTAGAAACTGACGCCCCAGACATGCCAGTGAATGGGAACCAAGGAAATGTTAACCATTCCAAACATTTAGTTACGATCTTAAATGAACTAAATTTGCTTAGAAAGGAATCAAAACAAACGATTGCGGAGCAAATTTGGCATAATTGCCATCACCTATTCGGTATATGTAAATAGAATCCAAAGTTTTTGTTTATCGTTTGCGTAATTTGCAGTGTTAGTGTGATTTGAGTCACATAGCTATGTGAATGCTACATGAATCTTATATAAAAGTGTGAGGGCGGCATTACTTTATTAGTGGTCGCATGAGTATAATTGCCTCCGCTTTATAGCTCCATTTTGTAACACGCCAATAAATAACTAATAAGGAAGTCATAAACTATGAGCCTGTTTATGAGCCTAGTCGGCATGGTTGTACTAATTGCAATCGCAGTACTACTATCTGACAACCGCAAAGCTATTAACTTAAGAACAGTGGGTGGCGCTTTCGCTATCCAATTCGCACTTGGTGCATTCGTACTATACATCCCTTGGGGTCGTGATTTGCTTGCAGGTTTCTCTGCTGGTGTAGCAAACGTAATCGACTATGGTAAAGACGGTACTGGTTTCCTATTCGGCAGCCTAGTTAACTTCTCAGTTGACGGTATTGGTTTCATCTTTGCATTCCAAGTTCTACCAACTCTAATCTTCTTCTCTGCACTTATCTCTGTACTTTACTACATTGGTATCATGCAGTGGGTTATCAAGATTCTTGGTGGCGGCCTTCAGAAAGCTTTAGGTACTTCACGTGCCGAGTCTATGTCTGCTGCAGCAAACATCTTTGTTGGTCAAACGGAAGCTCCTCTAGTTGTTCGTCCATTTGTTCCTAAAATGACTAACTCAGAGCTATTCGCAGTAATGTGTGGTGGTCTAGCATCTGTTGCTGGTGGTGTACTAGCGGGTTACGCATCTATGGGTGTACCTCTAGAATACCTAGTTGCAGCATCATTCATGGCTGCTCCTGGTGGTCTACTGTTTGCTAAAATCATCAAGCCTGAAACTGAAGAAGCTCGTGACGATATCGCTGACGATATGGACGGCGGCGACGACAAACCAGCTAACGTTATCGACGCAGCTGCTGGTGGTGCTTCTGTAGGTCTTCAACTTGCTCTAAACGTTGGTGCAATGCTTCTAGCATTCATCGGTCTAATCGCTCTTATTAACGGTATCCTAGGTGGCGTTGGCGGTTGGTTCGGTATGGACAACCTAACTCTAGAACTTCTTCTAGGTTGGATCTTTGCTCCACTAGCATTCGTTATCGGTGTTCCATGGGAAGAAGCAACTATTGCTGGTTCTTTCATTGGTCAGAAGACAGTTGTTAACGAATTCGTTGCATACCTAAACTTCGTACCTTACATCGGTGAGAACGCTCAAATCGTTGAAGCGACTGGCCAAGTAATGTCTGTTAAGACTCAAGCAATTATCTCGTTCGCTCTATGTGGTTTCGCAAACCTTTCTTCTATTGCGATTCTACTAGGTGGTCTAGGTGGTCTAGCTCCAAGCCGTCGTCACGACATCGCTCGTATGGGTGTTAAAGCGGTTATTGCTGGTACTCTATCTAACCTGATGGCAGCGACAATTGCTGGCTTCTTCCTATCTTTCTAATCAGTAAGATTTAGAATATATAGACGCCACTATAATATCGCCCCGTAGCAAGAAATTGCTGCGGGGCTTTTTTATTTTTGGGCCTAGTATTTTTGAGCGTGAGCTTGAATACGATGTTGGGTCTAGAATGTTTTTTTGAGATACAAACCGTTTGCGTTCTAAGGAGCACTACAAATTATTCTTGGATACCTATAATGTATATGCTTAAGAGATAGGATGTCTCTATTGGCAAGAAAGTAACCGCTTGGACTTATTCAAAGGTTATTCTTCTGGGATTAAGCCAAACTTAGCGATACGCTATAAACGTTAGACACAACATGACTGATTTGTTGTGCCATAGACCAAACTGGTACTGTGCGGTGACAAGGATTGCAATTGGTAGCGAAAGTTATCAAGTCTTCAGGGAACCAAGTCCGTTCATTTGTGACTACTGAGCATGACCAAAATATCCATCTATACTGGATGGAGGGCTAAGTAGTTAACTATTTGAATATATTGATCGGAGATAGAAATGAGCGATTTAAAAGCAGCAGCTCTACGTGCACTTAAACTTATGGACCTAACTACGCTAAATGATGACGATACTACTGAGAAAGTAGTGGCGCTTTGTCATGATGCGAAGACTGCAGTTGGCAACACAGCTGCAATCTGTATTTACCCTCGCTTTATCCCAGCAGCTAAGAAAGCCCTGCGTGAGCAAGGTACTCCAGAAGTACGCATTGCGACTGTAACTAACTTCCCTCATGGTAATGACGACATCGAAATTGCTGTAGCTGAAACAAAAGCAGCAGTTGCGTACGGTGCGGATGAAGTTGATGTGGTATTCCCATACCGCGCTCTTATTGCAGGTAATGAAGAAGTAGGCTTTGAACTAGTAAAACAGTGTAAAGCTGCTTGTGGCGATATCACGCTTAAAGTGATCATCGAGACAGGCGAACTTAAAGAAGAAGCGCTTATCAAGAAAGCTTCTCAAATCTGTATCGAAGCGGGTGCAGACTTCATCAAAACTTCAACTGGTAAAGTGCCAGTAAACGCGACTCCTGAGTTCGCACGCATGATGCTTGAAGTTATTCGTGACATGGGCGTTGCTAAAACAGTTGGTTTTAAACCTGCTGGTGGTGTGCGTACAGCTGAAGATGCTGCACTATACCTAGCAATGGCTGATGAGCTATTAGGTGCTGAGTGGGCAGATAACATGMACTACCGTTTTGGTGCTTCAAGCTTACTGACTAACCTTCTTAATACATTAGAAGTGACAGACCAAACTGCAGATCCTGCAGCATACTAATTCTTAAACCGTCTGTTTGATGGAGTGGCGTTACGCCACTCCATATTACCTCTTTATCCTACAAACCATACTCAATCCGAGTTTGGGAGGCACTAATGTATCTACCTCAAGAAATTATTCGCAGAAAACGTGATGGCGAAGTCCTAACAGCTGAAGAAATTAACTTCTTCATTCAAGGCGTGGCTAAAAACACGGTTTCTGAAGGCCAAATTGCAGCATTTGCAATGGCTATCTTTTTTAATGAAATGACGATGCCAGAACGAATTGCATTAACGTGTGCAATGCGTGATTCAGGCATGGTGATTGACTGGAGCCACATGAATTTTGATGGCCCAATCGTCGATAAACACTCTACTGGCGGTGTTGGTGATGTTACTTCTCTAATGCTTGGCCCAATGGTGGCAGCATGTGGTGGTTTCGTTCCAATGATCTCAGGTCGTGGTTTAGGCCACACTGGCGGTACGCTAGACAAGCTTGAATCTATCCCWGGTTACAACATTACTCCAACCAATGAAGTGTTTGGTGATGTAACCAAAGATGCGGGTGTAGCAATTATCGGTCAAACGGGCGATCTAGCGCCTGCAGATAAGCGTGTTTACGCAACTCGTGATATCACAGCAACTGTTGATAACATTTCATTGATCACCGCTTCAATTCTGTCTAAGAAATTGGCTGCTGGTCTAGACTCTCTAGTGATGGATGTAAAAGTAGGTTCTGGCGCATTTATGCCAACTTACGAAGCATCGGAAGAGTTAGCTAAATCTATCGTTGCAGTAGCAAACGGTGCTGGCACTAAAACAACAGCAATCTTAACGGACATGAACCAAGTTCTGGCTTCTTCAGCGGGTAACGCAGTGGAAGTACGTGAAGCGGTTCAATTCTTAACGGGCGAATACCGTAACCCACGTTTGTTAGAAATCACTCTAGCATCGTGTGCTGAAATGTTGGTTCTGGGTAACCTTGCAAAAGATTCTGATGAAGCTCGTGAAAAACTGATGGCAGTACTGGATAACGGTAAAGCCGCTGAGTGTTTCGGTAAGATGGTTGCAGGCCTTGGTGGCCCAGCAGACTTCGTAGCAAACTACGATGACTACCTAGAAAAAGCAGAAATTATTAAGCCAGTGTACGCGTTAGAAAGCGGTGTAGTATCAGCAATGGATACTCGTGCAATTGGTATGGCTGTGGTTGGTATGGGCGGTGGTCGCCGAGTAGCAACAGACAGTATTGATTACGCAGTAGGTTTTGATCGCTTCATTCGTTTAGGCGAAGTTGCAAGTCATGATAAACCGTTAGCAATGATCCATGCTCGCAATGAACAACAGTGGCAAGAAGCTGCAACAGCACTACAAAGTGCAATCACTGTGGGCGGAGAATATACAGCAACGCCAGATGTTTACCGTCAGATTCGTTCTGAAGACGTGTAAATAATAAAGGTCCGCATACATAGTGTGTGCGGATCAATTAGATCCTGGTGCAAAGAGCAATAAGTTGGTGAAGAAAATGAAAAGAGCATTTATTTTAGTTTTAGATTCATTCGGTATTGGCGAAACAGCGGATGCAGATAAGTTTGGTGATGTAGGTTCTGACACAATGGGCCACATTGCAGATCATTGTGACAAAGGTCTTGCAGATAATGCAGATCGTAAAGGCCCACTGACGCTACCAAACCTGTCTAAGCTAGGCTTAGCTATGGCACACAAAGAGTCTACAGGTCGCTTTGCTCCAGGTATGGATGCTGACGCTGAAATCATCGGTGCTTACGGTCACGCTGCTGAGTTGTCTTCTGGTAAAGACACGCCATCAGGTCACTGGGAGATCGCTGGTGTACCGGTATTGTTTGACTGGGGCTACTTCACCGACAAAGAGAACAGCTTTCCAAAAGAGCTGACTGACCGCATTCTTGAGCGTGCGGGTTTGTCTGGTTTCTTGGGTAACTGCCACTCATCAGGCACTGAAATCCTAGATAACCTAGGTGAAGAACACATGAAGACTGGCCTACCAATCTTCTACACTTCTGCAGACTCTGTTTTCCAAATCGCTTGTCACGAAGAGACATTCGGCCTGCAAAACCTATTAGACCTTTGTCAGATTGCTCGTGAAGAGTTAGAAGACTACAACATCGGCCGTGTTATCGCTCGTCCGTTCATTGGCCCTGGTAAAGGTCAATTCGAACGTACAGGTAACCGACGTGACCTTTCTGTTGAGCCGCCAGCGGCAACTGTTCTTCAGAAACTTGTTGATGAGAAGGGCGGTAACGTTCACTCAATCGGTAAGATCTCTGACATCTATGCGGGTTGTGGTATCACTCAGAAAACTAAAGCAACAGGTATCCCTGCGCTATTTGAAGCAACCAAAGAAGCGATCAATGAAGCGGGCGACAATACTATTGTGTTTACTAACTTCGTTGATTTCGACTCAGCTTACGGTCACCGCCGTGATGTTGCAGGTTACGCAGCTGCGCTTGAGTATTTCGATGGCCGCATCAATGAAGTCATCGATATGATGAAAGAAGATGATGTACTTATCCTAACCGCTGATCATGGCTGTGATCCAACATGGCCAGGTACAGATCATACTCGTGAGCATATCCCTGTGATTGTTTACGGTAAAAAGGTTCCAGCTGGTTCTTTAGGCCGTCGTGATACTTTCGCCGATATCGGTCAAAGCTTAGCGTCTTACTTTGGCACATCGCCAATGGGACATGGTACAAGCTTTTTATAATTGCTAGTGAATAAAGAGAGGGTGACCTCTCTTTTCTTTTTATGTTTTGAGATTAAGGATATTTTCAATGGCTACTCCACATATTAATGCTGAAATGGGTGATTTCGCTGACGTAGTTCTAATGCCAGGCGACCCGCTGCGTGCTAAATACATTGCTGAAACCTTCTTAGAAGAAGTGGTTCAAGTGTGCGACGTTCGCAACATGTTTGGTTACACTGGTACTTACAAAGGTCGTAAGGTTTCGGTAATGGGACATGGTATGGGCATTCCATCTTGTTCTATTTATGCGACTGAGCTGATCAAAGACTTTGGTGTGAAAAAGATCATTCGTGTCGGCAGTTGTGGTGCAGTGAGCGAAGATATTAAAGTGCGTGATGTGGTTATCGGAATGGGCGCGTGTACCGATTCAAAAGTGAACCGTATTCGCTTTAAAGGCCATGACTTCGCGGCTATYGCTGACTACAAAATGGTGCGTGCGGCAGAGGATGCAGCCAAAGCTCGCGGTGTAGACGTAAAAGTCGGCAACCTGTTCTCTGCTGAGTTGTTCTACACGCCAGATCCTGAAATGTTCGAAGTAATGGACAAGTATGGCATTGTTGGCGTAGAGATGGAAGCGGCAGGCATCTATGGTGTGTGTGCTGAGTACGGCGCGAAAGCACTAACTATCTGTACTGTCTCAGATCATATCAAAACTGGTGAGCAAACCACATCAGATGAACGTCAAACCACCTTCAATGACATGATGGTGATTGCACTCGATTCTGTTCTTCTTGGTGATGACGAGTAATTTCTAACTAATCCAGAATTTTAAAAGCCCCCCACAGTTGCCTGAACTGTGGGGGGCTTTTTTATGAATATTATCATGTGCGCTACTTATTCATGAGCCACTAAGAGCTCGCTTTTTTAAGTAATAAGTTTTCACCAGATTTACTTTTTTTGCGTCTGACCGTCAGTAGCATGAATAGCACACCACTCACAAAGCCCATAACTACCATACCAATCATATAACGATCACTCTTTCGGTAGTGGTGATCTGAAATTGCGGTTACACGGCCCGTTTCAAAAGTTATGCGAATGAAGCCGATAATGACGTTTTCAGGGGAGTAAATTGGTTCAACAAGCTGCTGTTTACCAATGCGAGCAGTCGCGAGAGGCTGATCTAATCCGAGTACTTCTCTAACCGTAAGCGCTTTCTCACTTGATGCTAAACGAATACCTTCAGCATTATAGATCGTTGTATCGAATACCAATCTATCTTGAGCAAGTTGGTTGGTGAGATCCAGTAGCTTATCTTGCTCTTGTTGAGTGAGCATTTTACTTGCTGACATTGCCGCCTGTGAGATAAGCACCTTAGTTAAGGTCTCTAATTGCTTTGCTTGTATTTTTTCGTTGCCTTTACTGATCACGACTGTATTTTTGATTGTTACTACTAACATTACTGCTAATAAAATAAGCGCCAAAATACGCAGTGCATTGCGTAACGAAAACAGTGATTCATTCATGATTCATCAGACCTGAAATAAACAAAAGTTATGATTAAGACATATTGAGACTTGCGCCTTTTAATTGCAATAGGTTAACGTTTAGCTAGGTTAATTAGGAATTATAAACATGGAAGCGCACAAACAATTGCCAATTAAAAAGCATACATCCTTGGTGACTCGGTTACCTGAAACTCGATTTGCGAGCCAGTTAGCAAAAGCGAAAGCGAACTGGATTGTCTTCGGCGAGTATCTTTCACCGCAGCACTTTGATGATATCGACTTCTTTACGGGCGAATACAATAAAGTATTAGATACGTGGAAAGTTGGCCATTATGAGGTTGCCCTCATGTCAGGCAATTTAACCTCTGCTCATGAAGAAATATTACAAGGGCTTGGTTTAGACTACGCAAGCTTAAGTGAAGTACCAGATCTTTCAAAGCCGGGTCTGATCGTGATGGATATGGACTCGACCGCTATCAAAATAGAGTGTATTGATGAAATCGCTAAGCTGGCAGGTGTTGGAGAGCAGGTTTCAGAAGTGACAGAGCGAGCAATGCAAGGTGAGCTCGATTTCGAACAAAGTTTACGTCAACGTGTCGGTGCTTTGAAGGATGCCGACGAGTCTATTCTTGAGCAAGTTCGTAGTACTCTTCCATTCATGCCAGACTTAAGAGAACTTGTGAATACTCTTAATGCACTTGGTTGGAAAACAGCGATTGCTTCTGGTGGGTTCACTTATTTCTCAGATTATTTGAAAGATACGTTGGGTCTTGATCACGCACAGTCAAATACGCTTGAAATCATAGATGGTAAGTTAACAGGCAACGTTCTGGGTGATGTCGTTTCAGCGCAAACTAAAGCTGACATCTTAATTGAGCTTGCTGACCAATATGAGGTAGAAGTACATAACACGGTTGCGGTTGGTGATGGCGCTAATGATTTAGTGATGATGGGTGCTGCTGGGCTCGGTATTGCGTATCACGCGAAACCAAAAGTCGAAGAGCAGGCGCAAGCTGCGGTTCGTTATTCTGGATTAGGTGGTGTGCTGTGTATTCTTTCTGGCGTGCTAGCTAAGCAGCAGAAAGTGAGTTGGAAAACTAAGCCATAAAACGCTTTCGTATCGTTTTAGTAGAGCCTATTGAAGACTGATAAACAATAGAATTGCTATAAAAAAAAACCCATATTCGATGACTCGATGTGGGGGCTTTTTATTGAGTTTATTTATTACTGGTTTTGCGCTGATACATTAGTGACGGTCGATTGAATCGTACCATCCTCTACCTGTGTCACTAGCGTCTTACCGACCTCTACAGCTTTTATAGAAGAGACGGTTTGACCTTCTGAGTGAGTAATTGTGTAACCACGTTTAAGCGTCGCCAATGGGCTCACTGTATCCAGTTTTTCTGCTGCCATTGCTAATTGGTGGCGAGCAGTTAGCAGCTTTCTATCCATAGCATCCAATAGCTTTTGCTCTGAGCGTTGCAGCTTTAACTTCTGCTCACCTAGTCGGACACTTGGTGAATGTAACTGAAGCTGATGCTGTTTACGTTCGATATATTGAGTTCGAGTCGCTATGTAATGCTGCATACCTCTGCGTAGCCTAAGCTCTAATTCATCTAGTTGTTGGCTCTGAGTTTGCAGTTGGTAGCTAGGGTGTTGCTTTTCTAAACGGTGTTTCAGAATTTGAGTTTGTCGCTGTTGTTGCAATAGGTAGTGGCGAATTGCACTCTGTAAACGAGCCTTTTTAGCGGTAAAAGCTTGTGCTTTGTGGCTATTGTCTCGGCTCACTAGTTCCGCTGCTGCTGATGGTGTCGCAGCGCGTACATCAGCAACAAAGTCTGCGATTGTCACATCAACTTCATGACCAACAGCGCTAATAATCGGGATCTGACTTGCAGCAATAGTACGTGCGACGATCTCATTGTTAAAGCACCATAGATCTTCTAATGAGCCACCACCACGGCCGACAATTAACACATCACATTCGTTACGTTCGTTTGCGCGGCCAATTGCCTGGGCTATTTGAATTGCGGCTTCTTCTCCTTGAACCATTGTTGGATAGACAACAACGGGTAGGGAAGGGTCACGGCGTTTCAGCACATCCAAGACATCAAATAGAGCAGCACCTGTTTTGGAAGTAATGATACCGACTTGCTTAGGGTGCTCTGGTAAGGCTTGTTTACTGGTTTGTGCGAACAGACCTTCAGCTGCCAAATTAATTTTGAGCTTTTCAAACTCTTGCTGAAGTCGACCGTCACCTTCGGGTTGCATGCTGTCGATTATTAGCTGGTAGTCGCCACGTGGTTCATATAAAGACAAGCGGGCTTTAACCAGAACTTGGTTGCCATTTTGAGGTTTGAACGTGACACGGCGGTTATTGCCACGAAACATGGCGCACTTAACTTGGGYACGGGAATCTTTAAGGGTGAGGTACCAGTGACCAGAGACAGGTGCAGAGAAATTTGAGATCTCACCAACGAGCCAGACGATACCCATTTCATTTTCAAGAAGGAGACGAACCTCTGAATTGAGGCGAGAAACAGTAAATATGTTTGGATTGGTCATAGAAGCGCTATCTTTCTTTGAAGGAAGGTCTTTCGTTCATAATCTCACTGGGCGTGAGTATGGAAGATAGCGGCAATATAATACATAGCAAGGGGGTAAATGCAAATTAAAAGTACAAAAATGTGTAGCCAAGCGATTTCGCCGTGCGTATAATCCGTCTGCAATATCAAATCCAAATCACTTTATTATGCGAAACGATAAAGTTGGGTTTACTCCTTTTAACACCTTTGTTGTGAGATATTGCAAATGCTACGAATCGCAAAAGAAGCTTTAACTTTTGATGACGTTTTACTCGTCCCAGCACACTCAACCGTTCTTCCGAACACAGCTGATCTTCGCACTCAGTTAACGAAAAACATTTCTTTAAACATCCCAATGATCTCTGCATCGATGGATACTGTTACGGAAGCGCGCCTAGCAATTGCCCTTGCGCAAGAAGGTGGCATTGGCTTTATTCATAAGAATATGTCAATCGAGCAGCAAGCTGAAATGGTTCGCCAGGTTAAAATTTACGAAGCAGGTGTGGTTTCTCACCCTGTTACTGTAAACCCTGACGCGACAATCGCTGATGTTGTAGCCCTAACTGAAAAACACGGCTTTGCCGGTTTCCCTGTTGTTACTGAAACAAACGAATTGGTGGGTATTATTACTGGCCGTGATGTTCGCTTTGTTACTGACCTTTCTAAGAAAGTTGATGTAGTAATGACGCCTAAAGCTCGCCTTGCTTCTGTTAAAGAAGGTGCAACTCGTGAAGAAGTTCAAGAGAAAATGCATGAAGCGCGTGTTGAAAAAGTTCTTGTTGTAAATGATGACTTCCAACTTACTGGAATGATCACAGCAAAAGATTTCCACAAAGCAGAACGTAAACCAAACGCTTGTAAAGATGAGCGCGGCAGCCTACGTGTAGGTGCAGCTGTTGGTGCTGGTGCTGGTAACGAAGAGCGCGTTGCTGCTCTTGTTGAAGCTGGCGTAGACGTTCTACTTATCGACTCTTCACACGGTCACTCTGAAGGCGTACTTAACCGCATCCGAGAAACTCGCGCTGCATACCCTGATCTACAAATCATCGGTGGTAACGTAGCAACAGGCGCTGGCGCTCGTGCTCTTATCGAAGCGGGTGTAAGTGCGGTTAAAGTTGGTATCGGCCCTGGTTCTATCTGTACTACTCGTATCGTTACTGGCGTTGGTGTTCCTCAGGTAACAGCAATCGCAGACGCAGCTGAAGTGGCTAACGAATACGGTATTCCAGTAATCGCAGATGGCGGTATCCGCTTCTCTGGTGATATCTGTAAAGCTATCGTTGCTGGCGCATCATGTGTGATGGTTGGTTCAATGTTCGCTGGTACTGAAGAAGCACCGGGTGAAGTTATCCTTTATAACGGTCGTTCTTATAAGTCTTACCGTGGTATGGGTTCTCTTGGCGCTATGTCTCAAGGTTCTTCTGACCGTTACTTCCAATCTGACAACGCTGCAGACAAGCTTGTTCCAGAAGGTATTGAAGGTCGTATCGCATACAAAGGTCGTCTAAAAGAGATCGTTCACCAACAGATGGGCGGTTTACGCTCAAGCATGGGCCTAACGGGTTCTGCAACTGTTGAAGATATGCGTACTAAAGCTGAGTTTGTTCGTATCTCTGGTGCGGGCATGAAAGAATCTCACGTACACGATGTTCAAATCACTAAAGAAGCACCTAACTACCGTTTAGGTTAATAATACGTCCAAACGTTTGAATAATGTGCTGATTGAGTCGGCACATTATTTTATCTAAAGCCTGTTTTGTTTAGAGAGTGATTCTCACAAAACATCGCCTTATAGATAACCTACGAAAACGTTTGCTTTATTTCTTGAAGAGTTAATCAGAGGTGAGTAAACTCGCCTCCGTTTTATCACATAGCCAATAAGACTACTTACAATGACTAAAAATATTCATGACCAACGTATTCTAATTCTGGACTTCGGTTCTCAATACACACAGCTAGTAGCTCGTCGTATTCGTGAGATCGGTGTTTACTGTGAACTTTGGAGCTGGGACGTAGAAGAAGCGGATATTCGTGAATTCAACCCAGATGGCATCATCCTATCTGGTGGCCCTGAAAGTGTAACGGAAGATAATTCTCCACGTGCACCTCAGTACGTATTTGATTCTGGTGTTCCTGTATTTGGTATCTGCTACGGCATGCAAACTATGGCTGAGCAACTTGGCGGTAAAGTAGCAACGTCTACTGAGCGCGAGTTCGGCTACGCAGCGGTACAAGTGACTGGCGAATCAGCACTTTTCGCTGACCTTGAGTCTACTCAAGATGTTTGGATGAGCCACGGTGATAAAGTGGTTGAGATCCCTGCTGATTTCACAAAGATCGCTGAAACAGACACTTGCCCATACGCAGCAATGGCAAACGAAGAGAAGAAGTACTACGGCGTACAATTCCACCCAGAAGTAACACACACTAAAAACGGCCTAAAAATGCTTGAGAACTTCGTTCTTAACGCATGTGGTTGTGAAGGTTTGTGGACTTCAGCTTCTATCATTGAAGATGCAGTTGCACGTATTAAAGAACAAGTAGGTGACGACGAAGTTATCCTTGGCCTTTCTGGTGGTGTTGATTCATCTGTAGTTGCGATGCTTGCTCACCGCGCTATCGGCGACAAACTAACATGTGTATTCGTTGATAACGGTTTACTTCGTTTAAACGAAGCTGAGCAAGTAATGGAAATGTTCGGCAACAAGTTTGGCCTTAACATCATTAAAGTTGATGCGGAAGATCGTTTCCTTAACGCTCTGGAAGGCGAAGCTGAACCAGAAGCGAAGCGTAAGATCATCGGTCACGTGTTCGTAGATATCTTCGACGAAGAGTCTAAGAAACTGAAGAATGCAAAATGGCTTGCTCAGGGTACTATCTACCCAGACGTAATCGAGTCTGCAGCATCTAAGACTGGTAAAGCACACGTAATCAAATCTCACCACAACGTTGGTGGTCTTCCTGATGATATGGAAATGGGCCTTGTTGAGCCTCTACGTGAGCTATTTAAAGATGAAGTACGTAAGATCGGTCTAGAGCTTGGTCTTCCATACAATATGCTTTACCGCCACCCATTCCCGGGTCCAGGTCTAGGTGTTCGTGTACTTGGCGAAGTGAAGAAAGAGTACTGTGATTTACTGCGTCGTGCTGATGCTATCTTCATTGAAGAGCTTCATGCTGCTGATCTTTACCACAAAGTATCTCAAGCATTCACGGTATTCCTACCAGTGCGTTCAGTTGGCGTAATGGGCGATGGCCGTAAGTACGATTGGGTTGTATCTCTACGTGCAGTAGAAACTATCGACTTCATGACTGCTCACTGGGCACACCTACCATACGACTTCCTAGGTAAGGTATCTAACCGAATCATCAACGAAGTTAACGGCATTTCACGTGTTGTTTACGATATTTCTGGTAAGCCGCCAGCAACTATCGAGTGGGAATAAGCTACAACTTCAATATGAAATCGTGCTAGTAACATAGTCGAATATTAAAAGCCTCAAACTTCGTTTGGGGCTTTTTTGTTATTTGGATCGAGGGTATACTTCTACTGTTGATGTTTGTTGTTGTTTTATAAAATAAATATAGTTCCGTCGCATTTATTCGCTGTAGAACTGTGTTGCGCTGTCTTCATTATTCAGACCTATCTACTCTCTTATTGACTTATTAAGGATAAATAAGAGAACCCTATATGTTTAAAACCAAATATTTAACTGTGGCACTAGGATGCGCTTTAGCAGCTAGTAGCGTGACTTCTATAAGTGCTAATGCCGCTATGAACATCCAGCCTGACCCACAGAACCCAACTGGTTACCTTGTTTCAAGAGCGGAACTACAAGCTGCAGAGCAAGCTAAGACTTCTGATCCCATGTATGCGATTTGGTCACAAGCCTTACAAACCCGTTCGAACACGATAGTAGAAGCTATCGTACCTGGAGCTGCTTCAAACCCAGATAACGTAAAACGTGTTGAGCGCGTCTTCCCTCAATCTGAATGGGACTTCTTAACTCAGATGGCTGCGCCTGAGTACACTTACACTCGATTCTTACGAGCGATTGGTAAGTTCCCCGCATTCTGTGGAGAGTACACCGATGGACGTGACTCAGACGCGATTTGTAAGAAATCTATCATCACAGCCTTTGCGCACTTCTCTCAAGAAACTGGCGGTCATATTGCGATAGATAATACGTCTGATAACCCATTAGCTCTTGAAGAGTGGCAGCAAGCTCTTGTTCACGTTCGTGAAATGGGTTGGTCTGAAGGGCAAGAAGGGTACACCACTGGATGTGGTCAAAATGATTGGCAAAATGCTCGCTGGCCATGTGCTGCTGGGCAAGGTTATTTTGGACGTGGTGCTAAACAGCTTTCTTATCATTTCAATTATGGCGCTTTCTCTGAAGTAATGTTCGATGGTGATGCAACCGTATTACTGAATAACCCAGGTTTAGTCGCAGACTCTTGGTTGAATTTAGCTTCTGCTATTTGGTTTTTCTTAACGCCTCAAGCACCTAAGCCTGCCATGTTGCATGTTATTGACCGTACATGGAGCCCATCACAACGTGAAACCGATGCTGGTATTGGCTACGGCTTTGGTACAACCATTAACGTAATTAATGGCGGTATTGAATGTGGTGAGCAGAATAAGACGAAAGGTCAACCTGTTAACCGTATTCGTTACTGGGAAGGACTTGCTGCTCATTACCAAATCCCAGTTGAAGCGGATGAGAAAAATACCTGCTGGCAGCAAACACCTTATGGAAGCTTAAACTTAAACGGCGCAACGGATGTGCTTTACACAAACTGGGATGGTAACTGGAAATACTACGCTGACCGCCCAGAGGGATACTCGTTTGAATGTGAATTAGTGGGTTTCCAAACGGCTTATTCAGCTTTAGTTCCTGGAGATTATGAAAAGTGTGTCACGAACTTTTATGGCTCTCATGCGAGTTGGCCTGAAGTGAAAGTGGTAGATAAATTGGACCCGATAGATCCAGGAACCAACCCTGGTGGTAATGGCTGGGATGCCAATAAGGTATATAACACTGGCGATCAAGTGACGCTTAGTGGTGCAACTTATGAGGCGCAGTGGTGGACTCAAGGTGGTGATCCTACCGCTGGTGGCCCATGGAAGCTTGTTGCGGGTGAACCTGTTCCTCCTGTATCTCCTGATCCAACACCGGTAGAACCTCCAGTAACAGAGCCACCTGTGACTGAACCGCCGGTTGTCGTAGAACCACCTGTAGTTGTTGATCCTGTCAACTTTATCACTTGGGAACCGGGGGTAAGTCAGGTGAGTAATGGTGATAAAGTGACTTTTAACGGTAAATGTTTTGTTGCCAAAAATGGTCCGGGTGTCTGGGATTCTCCCGCGCAATCTAAYTGGTTCTGGGACGAAATTAGCTGCCAATAAACTGAGTGAGGTGCTTTTAGGCTATCATAATTGATAGCCTACCAACTAACCTCAAACGAACTAATTAAACTTTAAATAGAAAAGGAGTGGATTGTTCACTCCTTTTCTAATTGTCTTACTAAGGTGCAACGCTTTCAGAGAGCGCTTGCCAGTCTTTAGGTGGGTTAATACCCCAGCGGTTCATTTCATATGGGCTGTATGTTGCTTTACCTTGTTTTCCTATATAAATGGGAATTAAGTTGGTGTCTTTTCCCTGAAATATTTGTTCAACCATTTTGCCTGCCGCAACCCCCTGGCTTCGCCCAAATAAAACAACACCTCCAGCTGCTTTTCCTTTTCCTATCGAAAAATCCCAAAAGCCAAACAATGGCACTGGTGAATTTTGGTTCGTCCAGGACATCACTACATCGGCGCTGATATTGTTATTTTTCTGGTCGGTTAAGGTGTGATAAAGCCCAATAACAATCTCAGTATATCCATCTTCATGAGCCCTGCTGATTAGGGACTGCCATTGGTTAAATGTTTCAACATTGATGATATCAACCTCGGTATTTAGGTTACTTCTGACGGTTTGGTATTGCTGTGAGATAAATTTATTCGCAATTTTTGAGGTGGTACCTGAATCAAAAAGAACCAAAATTTTTGATTTCTCTGAAGGGCTTAGCTGAGTTATTTCGCTGATGGTTTTGATAAGCAGGGGTTGCTCTAACACACCAGTAATCTTGGCTTGCCCTTGATAGCGTGCAAGGAGCTTTCTTGGGTTGGAGTTAATACCTAAAAAAATAATGCTGACTGGTTCGTCATATAAAAAGGGCAGCATGTACTTAAGCGCGTTGTCGTCACCTAATACAACGATATCGGGTYTACTCTTTAGGTACATCTGAAAGGCAGAGGCTGCCATTCCCGCAAATTCATGTTCAGGAATACGTTTGGTGTTCATTTGAAAGGTTTCGATTTGATGAGATGGATCTATCGTCGTCACTAGCCCTTCTACGTAGTCCCTATCCCAAGGGTACTCTGAGTGATAGCTTTCAATGACCAGCACTTTTCCTGCCTGGGTCGAAAGGCTGAATAGAGTGATGAAGATCGTAAGAAATATTCTCATAGTGAATAATTTTACTTAAGTAATGTGGTTTAAGTGTAGTCAAGCTATTCGCTTCTATACTGATCAGTAGGCGGAAATAGGTAAAGGATCTTAAGGAATGAGTCGAACTAAAGAGTTTGAAGACAGTGATAGCAATCCTATCTATAGCCGAATAGGACGCCGAATTATTTTGATCATGGTGCTATTGAGCGGCATGGTGACCTTACTTGGAACTGCGGTACAGCTTTATTGGGATTACGACCGAGAATTCGACAGTGTAGAGCAGAGGCAGCAAGAGTTAAAATCGGTACATGCTGAGTTATTGGCAGCTTCTTTATGGAGCTATGACCTAGTTTCACTACAGCAGAAATTAGAAGGTCTCGTTAATTTACCCAAGGTGAATTATTTAGAAATACGTTCTGGTACCTATACCTTTTCAGCGGGAGAAAAAGTTGAAAACTACCCGATTTACGAGCAGTTTGATTTGAACTACSAAGCTCAGATTGACGATGAAGTTGAGCTCTTGGGTACGTTACACATGGAGTCGAACGGGGAAGAGATCTATACCTACCTTATTCGTCAATTTTTAATTACCTTAGCCATTAATACAATAAAGACCACGATCGTTTGTTATTTGATCTTGATGGTTTTTCATAAGAGCGTTAACCGACGGCTATTCTCTGTTGCGGCTTATCTACGTAAATATAATCCTCGGCATCCCAGCAAACCGCTAACACTGAGCTATCACCCTTGGGTGATGGAGAAAGAGGATGAACTCAATTGGTTAGCCGATGAAACCAATAAAATCACGTCTAATATTAGCCTGCTGTATAACAACATTCGCTTTGAACAAGAACGTTTTGCTGACTTCGCCGGCGTGTCTTCGGACTGGCTATGGGAAACGGATGAGATAGGGCGTTTTGTTTTTGTTTCGGAATCGATGCAAAAAACGCTAAACATTGAGATTACCGACAAACCATTTGTGAAACACATCGAAAAATTAGGCAGTGCACACGAGCTACTCGCATTGCTAAGCCGAGAGTCAGATTTCTCAATGTGTGAGGTGATCATTGAGTCTGATTCGGGTCGACGTTTTATGTTCTTTCAAGCAATGAGAGTCGTCAAAGAAGAGAAATTTAAGGGGTTCAGAGGCAGTTCTATCGATGTCACAGCCTTGAAGCAAGCTCAGTTGGGCTTAGAGGACCTAAACCAAACCTTAGAGCAGAAAGTGACAGAGCGAACGATCGACCTAGAACAAAGTATGCAGCGGTTAGAAGAAGCACAAGGGCAGTTGATCGAATCTGAAAAATTAGCTGCGTTAGGTGGATTAGTTGCAGGTGTTGCTCATGAAGTGAATACGCCGCTGGGGATCGCTGTCACCGCTTCGTCTTTGATTAAAGATGCCTGTGCTGAACTTAATCAGTCTTTCTCTTCACAAACGCTCACTAGTAAGCAGTTTTCTGAAATTATGGAGCAAATGGATCAGGCAAGTCTCTTACTTGAGGATAACTTGAATCGAGGGGCTAAATTGATCCGAGACTTCAAGCAAACCGCAGTGGATCAAGTTTCTGAAAGCCGTAGCCAGTTTAATATTGGCCAAACTCTTAATGCCTTAACCGCAAGTCTGCACCCTGAAACTCGCAAGGTCCCAGTTACACCGGTTATAGAGGGCGATCAAAGTCTAACGATGAACAGCTTACCTGGCGTATTGACACAGGTGGTATCCAACTTGATCTTAAACAGCGTAAACCATGCTTTTGCAGAGCAATCGTCAGCTCAAATACAGCTGACTTTTAAAGAGGAGGGCGAGCAAATCGTATTTGAGTATCGGGACAATGGTTGTGGTGTAGAGAAGGAGTTGCATCAGAAAATTTTCGAACCTTTCTTTACCAGTAAGCGCGGCAGTGGAGGTTCGGGGTTAGGGCTGAATTTAGTGTTTAATTTAATCAACCAAAAGCTCTCAGGCCAACTTAATTTCGATTCAGAAATAGGCGAAGGCGTTGTCTTTAGGTTCACCTTGCCAAAACAGTTGCCACAGGAACTAGGCGAATAAATTCGACTTTAAGAAGCTTACTTTCCGAGAGTTTACGTTAGTCGGGGTGCTCTTCTCTGATTTGGATAAATTCATCCCAATAGGTGATTAGAAGGTCAACGAGCTTAGGTTCGAAGTGTTTGCCTTTCTGTGCAATAAGCTCATTGCGAATATCGTCGTCAGACCAAGGTTGTTTGTAGCTACGTTTTGAGCCTAGCGCATCGAATACATCGGCAAGAGCGGTGATTCGACCGCAGATTGGAATTTCAACTTGGCTTAGCTGCGCTGGGTAACCAGTACCATCCCACTTTTCATGGTGATACTGAGCTATCTCTTTAGCTACTGAAATCAACTTGCGCTTTGACTGGCTGAGAATATCGACACCGTATTCGACATGCTTTTGCATAATTGCCCATTCATCGGCATCTAATTTCCCCGGCTTATGCAAAATACTATCGGGGATAGCCACTTTACCCACATCRTGTAGCGGTGAGGCATGCTTAATCATTTGTACTTCATGGTTTGGTAAACCATAGAGTAAAGCGAGCTTTTCACTAAACAAAGAGACCCGTTGTACGTGTGCGCCTGTTTCTTTACTTCTCGCTTCTACAGCATTCGCTAGGTTATAAACCAGTTCTTTTGAGGTTTCACGTAAATCGACCAACAGATTTAAGTTTTCAAATGTGAGGCCAATATTGTGCATGTAAATTTCAAGTAACTGCTTATCGAGTTCACTAAGTTCACTAATTATTTTTATGTATAGCAGGCTGTCGACACCAGCGTCATCTGTCATATGAAAGACGTATGCATCTGGGTAGCTCTGGCTGCGCTGTTGATTCAAAACGTATTGGCATCGCTCTGCGACTTCTTCTGGCAGGACATTGAAGCGACATTCAGAGTAAGAGTTAACGTATTCCCCTGTAGCTGCTAATGTCAGGGCTCGTGATTCTTCACCATCAGGCCTTGGACGAACCAAGCAATAAAAGGCCGAAGCATCAAGTTGTATTAGTGAGGTCAGTTGGCTAAGCACCGATGAGGCGTAATCTTTGAGTGTGGTGGTGTTTTGGACATTCGCAGAAGCCTTAATGACTTTACTTAACCCTTCTTTTTGGACTTCAATGGTAGTGAGATCTCGGTAGGCTCTTAACATCGAGTAGAGTAGTGTTTTTAATTTTTGAGTGGTTAATTCTGTCTTCTCTTTATAGTCGTCTATCTCATACTCTTGTATTACTAGATCTTCAGGTGCCTGTCCTGCTTGCCCGGTTCGTAACACAAGGCGAATTTTTGAGTTCTTAAGTTCTTCTCGAATGTACTTTACGACGTCTAGTCCCGCGTGCTCATCTTCCATAACCACGTCAACTAAGGCCAGTGCTATATCGTTATGCTGCACTAAGAGCTCTTTTGCTTCAGCACCTGAGTAAGCAGAAATAATATCGAGCGCCTTCCCTTGAAAATGGAAGTTAGATAAAGCGAGTTTAGTGATTTGATGCATTTGTTCATCGTCGTCGATCAATAGCACTTTCCAAGACAATTTTTCTTTCGTTGCCTCTGTTGGTGATATAGGAGAGGGCGAAGGCTCTCTGTGATCGGCAAATAAGTCCATACACTTCTCGGCTTAAAGTTTGATAGTTCTCCTATAGGTTTAGCATATTTCATCAATATTCCTATCTAATGCATGCTGAATTGTTAGGTGAAATTGAGAGGTTGATAAGCAAAACTCCATTTAAAGAATAAAGTTCTGTACATGTGCTTTTAATGAATATATATTCACAAAATAAAGCTAATTATGTTTACTTTTGGATTGTGGTGTACCGATGGAACAGACAGATATAACCTCCCTAATACCTATTTTTGTTACTCTCGTATTATCGCTTACGACGCGTAATGTTGTGATTGGACTATTCGCTGGCGTGTTGAGCGGCGTTGCTATGCTAACTGGGCTATTTAGTGAACTTAACCCACTAGACACCTTTGGCGCGATGGTGAAGGGCTACTTAGTTCCTCAATTAACTGATAGCTATAATGCTGGCGTGATAATGTTGCTTGTTTTCATTGGTGGCTTTGTTGCGTTAATGGAGAAGTCGGGTGGCGGAATCGCTTTTGCGTTAAAAGTCACAACCTGGGTGAAAAGTAAATGCCAGGCTCAGCTATCCTCTTGGTTTGGTGGGATTATTATTTTCTTCTCTGATCTCGGTACTCCTCTGATTGTTGGCCCTGTTTTCCGCCCTTTATTTGATAAGTTAAAAATTTCAAGACAGAAACTGGCATTCATTATTGATTCAACCTCTTCGCCGGTCGCTATTCTCATCCCTTTCATTGGGTGGGGTGTCTATATCATGGGCTTGATTCAAAAAGAGTTTATCGCGTTAAGTGTTGATATGTCGGATTGGGAAGCGTTCATTGGCGCAATACCATTTCAACTTTATGCTTTCTTAGCCATTTTTATTGTCCCACTAGTCTCTATTAAGAAGCTAGATTTTGGACCAATGGCAAAAGCAGAGAGGGATGCAAAAGCGGGTATCGTTTCTGGTGCGGTAAGCGATTCACTAAAACCTTTCACGCATAAAAATGCAAAATCTTCTTTTGTTTGGGCTCCGTTATTGGTTATGGGGATTGTCTTGTGCGCAATGCTCGTGCCACAAGGGTTTCCTTTTCAGAAAGTTGCCGGTTCAACGTTTAGGGCTGCTTTATCTTCAGCGTATTTCTTTGCGGCTATCACACTTGTCTCTTTAATGGCTTTTTACGGAGTGAGAAAGTTATCGGATGGAATCTCTGTTTACCTGAAAGGTATGGGCAACATGATGCCAGTTGCGATTATTCTTGTGTTGGCATGGGCACTAAGTACCGTAGGTAAAGAGCTAGGAGCTGCTGCTTATATTGCAGAGCAAGCGCAAAGTGGTTTCCCTTATTGGTTAGTGCCTGCTGTCGCTTTCTTATTGGCTGGTGTTATTTCTTTCGCGACGGGTTCTTCATGGGGTACTTTTGCCATTATGATGCCTTTGGTTATTCCAACTGCTGTGGCTATTGATGCTCCTTTATTGGTCGCAATAGGCGCTGTGCTTTCGGGGGGTCTATTTGGTGACCATTGCTCTCCAATTTCAGAAACAACAATTTTATCTTCAACTGGCGCAGGTTGTGACCAATACGAACACTTTAAAACACAATTGCCTTATGCGTTGATGAACGGTGCGATTGCATTAATGTGCTTTGTTATTGCGGGTATTACAGCGAGTGCTTTGGTTGTGGTTTTTGCTTTGTTTGTGCAAACCGTCGCCGTCATTGGCTTATCAAAGTTAGATGCAAAAAAATCTTCAGCATCAAACGTATTTGAAAACGCAGAAGCTTGATACACAAAATAACAATACTCTAAGCTACTCAGTATTTTTCATGTGAATTAATAAGAGGCCCATTGAGGCCTCTTTTTTATGGGTGATCATTTTCACAATATTAGTTTTCGATTTACCTGTTTTTTATTTGTCACTTTATATATTAAAATTTTCTTACAATTTTTATCGGTTTTTTTGATAACCAATCACTTATGTAAGGTAAATTCGCAATGTCGACCAAACTAGCAAACCCTGCGCCACTTGGCCTAATGGGCTTCGGTATGACTACCATTCTTTTAAATATCCACAACGCTGGCTTTTTCCCTATTGATTCAATGATTCTGGCTATGGGTATTTTCTATGGTGGTTTGAGCCAAGTGCTTGTTGGCATGATGTGCTTTAAGCGTGGTGATACTTTTGGTACGACGGCATTCACGTCTTACGGTCTGTTTTGGTTAACTTTAGTTGGCCTAATTGTTATGCCATACATGGGTTTACCAGCAAGCCCTGCTAGCTTCATGGGTTGGTACCTTTTGTTATGGGGCATCTTCACTGGTTTCATGTTCATTGGTTCACTATGTTACCCAGTGGCTAAGCAAATCGTATTTGGCTCTCTAACTATTCTATTTTTCTTACTTGCAGCTCGTGATTTTACTGGTAGTGAACTTATTGGAACCATCGCTGGTTTTGAAGGTATTTTCTGTGGCGCTTCTGCTATCTATTTTGCAATGGCACAGGTTATTAATAACGAGTACGGCCGTACAGTTTTACCTATCGGTGACAAGCAAGTTCAACCTCAGGTTGCAACACAAGAAATTGCCGCTTAATTGTTGTAAGTGGTTTGCGCTTTAAATTGAGCGTGGGAACGGGAATAGAAAAAGGGTTAGCGAATGCTAACCCTTTTTATTTTTAACGCTTTAACTTTCAGTTGTTCACCTGCCTATGATTAGGCTGATGGCTGCTCAACTGGTTTAGTTTGACTAAGTTCCTCTTCAGGCGCTTTTCCAGTCTTACGTTTGTATTTTTCTTCCCAGTAAGTTGCACCTTTAATGCCAAGTTTTACAGGGTTAAATGTGAACTCAGTGACACCAGCACGTTGCTGTTCTTCGTAGTCGTGAAGTGCTTTGATAGCAGGTTTAGACATAAAGAAGATGATAAGAATACCAACAATGTTCAACCATGCCATTAGACCAACACCAACATCACCCATTGCCCATGCTAAGTTCGCTGTTTTCACTGTTCCGTAGAAAACGGCTGCAATTAGAACGGCTTTTAGAATAAACATCATGCCAGGGATTTTAATTGTACGACGCAAGTATGCGATGTTCGTTTCTGCGATGTAGTAGTAAGCAAGAATTGTAGTAAATGCAAAGAAGAACAGAGCAAAGGCAATAAATGGTTTACCTACGCCTGGTAGTGCACTTTCAATCGCCATTTGCGTAAACACAGGGCCATTCGCACCGATGTTTTCTGCTAAGTTCTGCACAAGGAATACACCTTCTGCGCCACCGTGTACGTTGTAAGCACCAGTAATGATGATCATGAACGCTGTAGCAGAACAAACTAGAAGTGTATCAATGTAGATAGAGAACGCTTGTACCAAACCTTGTTGAGCAGGGTGATCAACACTTGCAGCAGCAGCTGCGTGAGGACCTGTACCTTGACCCGCTTCGTTTGAGTAAACACCACGTTTAACACCCCAACCAATTGCAGCACCAAAGCCAGCCATAGGTGTGAATGCATCGCTAATGATCATAGAGAAAACAGCAGGAACTTGACCGATGTTTAGCAGGATGATTACGAACGCAACAATGATGTAAGCCAATGCCATAAATGGAACAACGATTTGCGTGAAGTTCGCAATACGTTTAACGCCACCGAATATGATGAAAGCAAGAATTACTGCGACAACCGTACCAGTGAAAATTTTGGCAAAACTAAAGGTACCGATAGCGGTTTCGATCATGTCACCAGAGCCGAAAGCAGCTTCTACAGCATTACCGATGCTGTTTGATTGCACGCCTGGAAGCAAAATACCACAAGCAAAAATTGTCGCGATAGCAAAGATCCATGCGTACCATTTTTGACCCATAGCTTTTTCAATGTAGTAAGCCGGACCACCACGGAATTGACCTTCGTCTTCCTCTTTATAGATTTGAGCCAGTGTTGATTCTGCGTACGCTGTTGCTGCACCGAAGAAGGCTACTACCCACATCCAGAAAACTGCACCTGGGCCACCAAAACCGATAGCGGCTGCAACGCCCGCAATGTTACCAGTACCTACACGTCCAGAAAGCGAAACGGCTAACGCTTGGAAAGATGAGATACCTTTAGTAGAGCTTTTACCTGATAGAAGCAAACGCCACATTTCAAAGAAATGACGAATTTGCACAAATCGGGTCATTACGGAGTAGAACAAACCTGCGCCTAAGCACAAATAAATCAGTACTGGACTCCATATAATTCCATTCAAAAAATCAACGAATGACTGCATGAGTATTTTCCCTGTTGTTTACTGTTATGTTTATTTTTCGTTCGATATATTAAGCTTTTTGTAATTCAAATGTTAATTTATTTATCTGTTTTTCCTTTAATGCGTGATGGTGAGCACGAAATTCTGGATTAATGTTAATGACTAGTAACTGATAATTAATATTGGTCTAATGACTATATATATTCGCGCTACCTATCAGATCTCAGCATATAGTTCGGTTAATTGTGGCTATTAAGTGTTCTATTTAGTTCTTAATTTGCATCGAAAAATAGTGTGTTGTGCTGAGCTTAGTTGGTGGTGTATGACCTGGTTAGCCTTGGTTGTATCGCTGAACGCATAGGTCATCGTGTTTAATTGCTGTTGGTGTGTTGGTAACTAAATCGGCTAAAAGCTTTCCTGATCCACAGGCCATCGTCCAGCCTAAAGTTCCGTGTCCGGTATTGGTGAAAAGGTTCTTTATAGGCGTTGAGCCTATGATAGGGGTGCCATCTGGAGTCATAGGGCGTAGCCCCGTCCAATACTCAGCTTGTGAGAGATCTCCAGCTCCGTTAAACAGATCTTTAACGACAAGATCTAACGTAGATGTGCGTTTTTCTCGGATAGAAAGGTCAAAATCGGTTAATTCAGCTGTTCCTGCAACTCGAAGCCTGTTTTCTAAACGGGTTACGGCAACTTTGTAGGTTTCATCCATGATCGTGGATATTGGCGCATGTTCGGTACTTTTTATGGGTAAAGTAAGCGAATACCCTTTAACTGGATAAGTGGGCAGCGAAATAGCTAAAGGTGCTAATAAGTGTGAAGAGTAGCTGCCACAAGCGACAACATATTTGTCTGCGCTTAGTTCACCTTGGCTAGTGGAGACTGATTGGATCTTAGAGCCATTAAAGTTGAGTGAGTGGATATCAGTTTCGAATAGGAAGTTGACTCCTGCTTGTTTTGCCAAAGAAGTGAGTTGTTGGCAAAAGATGAAGCAATCCCCGGTCTCGTCATCGGGAAGGTGTAAGCCACCTACTAATTTGTCTTTCGAATACGCAAGGGCAGGTTCTTTTTTAACACATTCACCTACGTCTAATAGCTGGAATGAAGTACCACTTTGCTTTAATAGCGCCATGTCTTTTTCGATGGCTTGCAGTTGTTTAGTATTCCTAAAGATTTGCAAGGTTCCTAATTGGCGACCTTGATATTCAATACCAGTATTTTTACGTAATTCTGTAAGGCAACCTTGGCTGTAATTGGCTAAACGTAGCATTCTAGCTTTGTTAACGTTGTAACGTGATTCGGTGCAATTGGTCAGCATTTTTCTGGTCCACTTCACCATATTGCTCGACATTTTTGGTTGGATTTTAAGTGGAGCGTGTTGCTGCATTAGCCACTTTATGGCTTTGAACGGAATGCCTGGTGCGGCCCATGGTGACGAATAACCGTAAGATATTTGCCCAGCGTTAGCGAAGCTGGTCTCTTTTGCACACTCAGTTTGTCGGTCGACCACTGTTACCTCATGGCCTTTCTGAGATAAATACCATGCACTTGTAAGTCCTATAACCCCGCCACCTAACACCATCACTTTCATTGTTTATCCTTCATTATCACGCTGACTCGTTTACTACTAATTTGTTTACTGGCGGCCGGCCGAAGTTATGGATTGGTGCCGCATATTCACTTTGTTTTTACTATTAATGACCCTAGGTCTCGGTCGTATTATTGATTAATTTACAAATTGCTAACAATCGATAAGAATTAATCACTGTGTATAGTTTTTCTAAAGGCTAGGGATGAAGCATCTGAAGAGTAATATGGCATCGGCATTAATGACCTTTGTTGAAGTCGGTCATTGCGGTAGCTTAACGAAAGCCGCTAAGTCAAAAAGCTTAACGACAGGTGCAATAAGCCAGCAGTTACTGCAGCTTGAAAGCAATCTAGGGTTACAGCTTTTACAAAGACATTCGCGTGGAGTGACACTTACTGAGTCGGGCATGTTACTTCATCGAGTGGCAGTTTCTAGTTTTGAAGATATAGACAATGTTTTAGACAGTTTAAAAGCTCAATCGCAGCACAGCTCCGAAGTTAGGCTTAAATTGACCCCCTCTTTTGCTTTTAAGTGGTTGGTTCCTAGGTTGGAGGGTTTTCACCGTCTACACCCAGAAATTCAAATTCAAACCTTTGCCGAAGGTGCATTGGTTGATCATGCATCTAACGATTACGATTTAGCGATCGATTATGGTGAGTTACCGTATCGAGACTCAAATGCAACATTATTGTTAGAGGAAAGCCTTTTACCAGTAATGAGCCCAACGTACTTAGAGCAACATGATTGGTTACTCGAACGAGGTGCTGGAAATGAACCTTGGTCTAGGGTCACGTTATTACATGATGCACAGCCGTGGGACGGTGCAGCTCGCGATCATGAGTGGGCATTTTGGGCTAAATCACATGGGCTAAAATTCGAAACTGAACAAGGCCACTTTTTTAACAGAACCGATATGGCGATGTCGGCCGCTGAAGCTGGTGTGGGAATTGCGTTAGCAAGGCAGGCACTGATTCAAGATGAGCTGGAGTCTGGCCGGCTAGTCGCACCATTTTCACCAATTAAGGCCAATGCTGGCTATTTTCTGCTATCGCACTCTAGCTCAAAAGGCAGTCACTTTTTCTCTGACTGGATGATGAAGCAAGTTATCCACCCACATTCATAAAAAATTCGTTTCCCTACGAGAAATGTTACCGCTTGCCTCCTACACTTATCTTTAACTGTGGGAGGTAAGTCATGGATACCGAAAAAAAGACATGTGACTACGTAAATCCGGACGGTTGGCATTGTGAAGAGAAGTGTGGAGATTCAGGCCTATGTTATTGGCATGATCCCAAGGTGGATAAAAGTGGCGACGACGTAAAAGAAAAAGTAGAACGTTGGGCTTTAGAAGGAAAACCGTTAGATGGTTTTCAACTCGCCAAAACAGATTTAAAAGATATTGATTTAGTTAATCGAGGGTGTAAAGAAGGGTACTCATGTAGGGGCGCTGACTTTTATCGCGCGGATCTAACTGACGCTCATTTTTTTGGACTTGATTTACGCGGTTCTTCATTAATGAAAGCGAAGATGTTTCGAGCTAATTTACATTGCGCTCAATTGGATGACTGTAATCTATTAGGTTCAGATTTAGGGCGTTCGAGAATCGATAACATTAAATGGGGTGGCTATTTAAAGCAGGAAACAGAAGCAAAAAAAGCATTGAAACGTGGTGATAAAAATCGGGCGAATTCGTTGTATCAAGAAGCAGAAGAAGTATGCCGTAACATACGTAAGCAGTGTGAGAAACAGGGGTTATTTGAAACAGCAGGTATCTTTTTTAAGAAAGAAATGCGCTTTCGGCGTTATCAAATGCCACGCTTTAGTTTGCAGCGCTTTATTTCAAAAATGGTCGACTTCTTTTGTGGTTATGGAGAGTCTCCATTACGAGTTGTGATGTTCTCAATTGTCCTTATTCTGACCTGCGCCGTTGCTTACTTTTTGCTAGATACTGTAGTAGCTCATTCTGCACAAGGGCACGGGTTAAAATACTTAGCCTTAGAGTTTTTTAACGCGTTATATTTTAGCATTGTGACGTTTACGACATTAGGCTACGGAGATATATCTCCAGTGGGAGCCGCAAGGTTTATTGCTGCTTTCGAAGCCTTTATGGGAAGCTTTACGATGGCTCTATTTGTGGTGGTTTTTGTTAAAAAAATGACTCGATAGTTAACTTGTCTGGTTTTTTGTTGATGGTTTGATGTGCTTTGGTTTCATTGTTCTTGCGGTCAACTGAGCTTTGATTGAATTGTCGGCAGTTAAGCTTTACTGACGTGTAATTAATGGTGAAAAGTGACAGAATACCTACTCTATATCTTGATTTTATAGAGTTAACTTGAAATCACTTCCTCAAAAGAACACAGCTAAAAAATTCAAAAGACGTCGTAAGATATGTCGGACTAAATTATTGCTTCAACAGGCTTTATGGCTGATGCCCTTGACGGTCGGTCTCTTGACAGCTTACGCGCTTAGTAAGTAACAATTTAAGAGCACTTAGCATTTTTTAATCAGATAGTTCGACGCATTTTTTCATCTGAAGTTTATCGATATCCCTTATTTCTTAGTATAGTGCGAACGATTTCTGACGCATTCTCTTCCAAGAATAAGGTGTATCTGCTTCGGGTTTCTTGATCTCCCCAATAACCCACACTAAACCCTTCTAATCTACATGTGCAGAATAACCTGATATCGTTGTATTGAAGCTATATTGCTAGCTAATCAGTTTGTCTGTGACATAGCAAAACGCAGCTTTGCTTTTAGTGCGATCTTTCTGTCTTGTGCTGTTTCGATATTGAACATCTTTTTAATGAATGACATGGAAGTACCAATGTTATGAACAAGATATATCTAAGGTAAGCAATTTCCATTCCAAATGGTTCACCATACTGTATTGGTTGTTTTGTATACGATATGGGGTGTTCTTAGTAAATCTAACACAAGGTGACCGGTGTTCTGGCTAGGGTTTGCCGGTTTTTGGCGGCATCGGCAATGAAACAGGGACTGGTACTGTTGTGTTTTATTCGAGAACATGCAAAATCGCCAAATATTTCAATATTGATAACAAGGTAAAGATATATGGATTGTCCATCATGCGAAGACACTATCGGTTGGGAGTGGGTTGAAGAACAAGCGATAGAGCCTAATGAAGAGTTTGAGTGCCCTGAGTGTGGTGAGTGCTTGATGTATACCATTGACGAGAGTACTTATTATGGTGCTCAGCATAAGACGGTTGAAGTGGTCGACAGTTAGACAAATAAATATGTGGATATCACCTCACAGTACTCATGAAGTAATTTTGGTTATTTAAGGCTTATCGCATAGTTATTGAAACCCCTTGAAATGACTTAGTGGTTTTACAAGTTACCACTCCCGTAACTCTGATTTAAATTACTTACAGATCCTCGCAGAGCGCACTCTTTTGTACCTACACGCAATGGTTAGGAGAAGAGTGTATGAGAAAATCTGTAATAGAGAGCTTTAAGCTAAAAAACAGTGCGGTTATGTACGGTTACAGCTCAGTGAAACATTTAATACTGTTGCTACTGGTTACATCATCCTGTTCGATAACATGGGCATCTGAGATCTGGCAATCGGACATGAGTTACCAAGTTGGTGATATGGTTTCTCATAATGAGCAAGTATTCGTTTCTACGCAGTGGAATAAAGGGAACTTGCCTAATCCTACTGGTAATCATTGGCAAGGCTGGGTTCTCTCATCAGAGAATATCGCCCAATTTGAGTTTGGTAAACATTACGCCAGCGGTGAGCTTGTCTATGTAAATAGTGAGCTTTACTTGTCGAAGTGGGGTAATACGAATGAACGACCAGATATTTCGTGGTATTGGCGAAAGCTGAGTAATCATAGTTCGTTAGATATAAGAGAATACACACCGCAACATCATTCCAATCCAAAGTCGAGAGAAGCGATATTAGGCCAAGACTCAAACCGAAATAGCATTAAAGATGCTTATGAAGTCGCGGTTTTTGAGCAGTATAAGAGTGAAGATCTTCAGCGACTGGCTTTGAATATGTCTTATATATACCGCGCTTTACATCAATTAGAACTCGATGAATCTATTAACCTACTTGAAGAAGAAGCAACGGACTTGTTTGTTTCATTGTTTGCATGGGAAACATGTATGGAACATCTTCAAGTCGAAAAAGTACGAACCTCTTATGACGAACTGAAATTACCAAGGTCTTTATACCTCGATAATATTTACAGCGCGCTGTTTTTCAGACTAGGACAGAATGAGGCTTTTCGTGATTTGAATGGWGAGTTTGATTTTTATGATCAGAATGCACTAGAAAGTCACTGTGAGTATTATGATTTAGAAACCGAATTGATAGGCAACTACCATTCGATCTAACATCCAATATCGCTTTCTACCTAAGAACGGAACCGCTGAAATGAAAATACCGCTTACTTTATTCACTTCATTATTTGCCTCGCTCGCTTTATTTATGTCGACAATGACTTACGCAGAGTTAGCACCTATTTCAAAGTGGCAGTGTGAGATGATGAAAAAGCAAGGTGTACTCAATAAGGGATCGCCTGTTGGTTGCGAACGACTCGTTAAAGTGGATTTTGACTTCATCAATTTTGAAGGAGATATAAAGCGAGGAAACTTGATTGTGCTTGATGTTGTGGCTCCTTCTGTCGAATTTATTTTCCTTGAGCTTAAGCAGAGTAACTTTCCTTTATATTCAGCTCGTCTAATGCGTGAATTTAAAGGTGATGATAATGCCTCTATGGATGCGAATAACAGTAGTGCATTTAATGCTAGGCCGATCACCGGAGGGGCGAATTGGTCTAAGCACGCCTATGGTGTCGCTATTGATATAAACCCTGTGCAGAATCCATTTTTAGAATTTGATGAAAATGGAAAAATAACAGTCAAACCTCCTCAATCCGTTAAAGCTTACGTAAACCGAACTCAATATAGAGCACGAGATCAAATTGAACGCAAAGGCATGGCGGAAGAAGTTGTGGGTGTATTTGCCCACCATGGATTTTTAATTTGGGGAGGGGATTGGAACACACCAATCGATACCCAACACTTTGAAGTTGGCTCAAGGAAATTCGTGCAACGACTTTTGTCAAAATCACCAACCGAAGCCAAAGGCATATTTGAGCGTTACACCGAATATTATCGACAATGTTATGCGAAAAATAAAACGAAAGGCTCAGAAAAAGCCAGAGCGATATGTGCTAGACAAACCGTGGGCGAATTTTAGTGCTATGTTTATCTAGAACCGTTTACGTTTTAGCAAGTTAAATCAGCTTATGGTGTGCTTCGGATACCTCAGGTCAGCTCTTACGGGGTGACCTTTTTTTATTTTTGTCTGATATTCAGCCTAGGATGAAAGAGTGCAGAGTATCCATTTGTCAAAAGTTGATAAGGTAATATTGCGAAAAGTCATCGGTTTGTCATTGAAAATGCCATAGCGTTAACGTTATGCAAGAACCATAACTGGTGGGGGAACTCTTCGCTGAAACACCAGTATTATTAGTGAACTGATCACAACGGACCAACTAATGAAAAAAATACCTTTGGCTCTAACTTTACTAAGCTCTTTACTTTTTTCACAATATTCATTGGCTACTGACACATCACACACAACTCAAAGCCCAGCCTATGAGCTTGACGGAAAAGCGGTATTAGGCCGGACGGAGAATGTTTATCTCACGAACGTCAAAGGTCTAAGACACGTTCCTTTTATCGGTAAAATTGATACTGGTGCTGAAACAACATCGATGCATGCTGAAGATATTCATGTGAAGAGCACACATGCCGACTTCAAGGATCTAAAAGATGAAGAGTTGATGGCTGCTATCACAGAAGATATCTTGAACAAGAAAGAAGTTAATTACGATGATTGGGACGGTAGCACTTTTGCCAAATATAAGGCTGTAGTGACTTTTAAAGTCCAGAACCCGCGTACGGGTGAAAAGGTAGTGATAGAAGAACCGCTAGAACGCGTCAGTATGATCCGTAGTCGTACTAGTAGCACCCCTTTACTTCGTCCTACCGTAAAGTTATCTGTAWGTATTGCTGATCAAGAGTTGAAAACGGACGTTAATCTAACTGATCGAAGTCACTTTTCGGCCCCTATTCTAATTGGTAAAACCTTTCTAGCTGACAATGCTTTGGTATTTGCAGGTTACGACTACCTGCAAG
>NZ_JAKJSW010000189.1:0-8198 GCF_050337375.1 Vibrio makurazakiensis
CTTTTGCAGCTTCRAGCATCTTCACATCAAAACCATTGAGGCGACTGTAAACTGTCACGACGACAAATGGCAGGCAGAATGTAATATGAGCGACCAATAGAGTAAAGAACCCTAGCTGTACTCCCATTACTAGAAATAACGCCAGTAATGAAATTGCCATTACAATGTCTGGAGACATCATCACGATGAACAACATCGAGTTGACGGCGCGCTTCCCTTTAAACTGATAACGGAATAGGGCAACGGCAGTTAAACTGCCAATCATCGTTGCAGCCGTTGCTGAAAAAACCGCAACATTCAACGAGTGCCATGCCGCTTGCATTAAGCTGTCGTTATTAATAAGCGCGTCATACCACTTTGTCGTGAAGCCACCCCATTTCATCCCAAATTTATTTGCATTAAATGAGTTTGCAATCAAAACAATAATCGGTAGATACAAAAAAGCGTATACCAGAGCCATAAAGCTGAACTTAACTGAGCGTCCCATTAATCTAGCTCCACGTTTTTATTCAATATTTTGCCGGCTCGATAGTAAGCATAAAGCATCACAGCCATCGCCGTTGTTAACGCAATACTGGTTGCAGCTCCAAATGGCCAGTCTCGGGCGTTGAGTACCTGACTCTTAATGACGTTACCGATAAGTAGATTCTTCGCACCACCAAGTAGATCTGCAATGTAGAACATGCCAAGAGCAGGGAGTAGAACCAATAAACAACCACCAATAATACCAGGCATAGTTAAAGGCAAGATTACTCGAACTAAGGTTTGAAACTTGTTTGCACCTAAATCCTTAGCGGCTTCTAAATAGGTATCGTCTAATTTCTCGATCGCTGAATACAAAGGTAAAATCATGAACGGCAATAAGATGTAGACTAAGCCAATCATTACAGCAGTTTCGCTATACATAATCCGCAATGGTTTATCTATGATATCAAGCGCCAATAAACCTTTGTTTAATACCCCTTGAGTACCAAGTACAATCTTTAGTCCATAAGTGCGAATCAAAGAGTTGGTCCAAAACGGAACAATCACCAAAAACAGCATTATTGGACGCCACTTTTCAGGCATCTTGGCGATGATGTAAGCAAACGGGTAACCAATCACTAAACATAATAGTGTTGCGACGATCGCCATGTAGAACGAGTGCCATAGCACTTTAATGTACAAAGGATCAGCAAGACGCAGATAGTTATCTAACGTAAACGTCATTTCTATCAGGTTTGCTTCATCACGAGTTAAAAAGCTGGTTCCGATGATCATCGCATTAGGAATCAATACGAAAAGCGTCAACCAACCAACAATCAGTGCGATGATTGCTTTTTGAAGATTAAATACCTTGTTCATCTTTCAGTACCACTTCCCAGCTTTCAACCCAAGTAATAGCGACCTTTTGACCAAGAGAGTGATCAACATCTGGATCATCTTCATTGAAGAATTCGCTAACCATGACACGCATACCTGATTCCAGTTCRACAACGGAATCCAATGTCATACCTTTGTAGGTTCTATCGACAACATGCCCAACAATGCCACGCTGTTCTGATTCTTTAATCTCTTCGATACGAAGGTCTTCAGGTCGAAGTAGGACTTGTAGACTTTCACCTTTTGAAACTTCTAGGTCGTGATAAACAACAGACTCACAACCTTCGATGGTTGCAGAGATGCGTTTATCATCAAGTCGCTCAATGGCTGTTGCATCAAAAACGTTAATTTCGCCAATAAAACGAGCGACGAACAAGTTTTTAGGCTCTTCGTAGATCTCTCTAGGTGTACCGTCTTGTTCAATGACGCCATCACGCATAACAATGATACGGTCAGACATTGAAAGAGCTTCTTCTTGATCGTGAGTAACAAATACGAAAGTAATGCCTAATTGGCGTTGCAACTGTTTCAGTTCAATCTGCATTTGTTTACGCAGCTTGTAATCTAAAGCAGAAAGAGATTCGTCGAGCAATAGAACCTTGGGCTTATTCACGACAGCGCGAGCAATGGCAATACGTTGCTGTTGGCCACCTGAAAGCTGATGAGGCTTACGCTGCGCCATTTGTTCAAGGCGAACCATTTTTAATGCTTCTGTTACGCGTGGTTCTATTTCGCTACTTGCTATTTTTTGCATACGCAAACCAAAAGCAACGTTCTCGAACACAGTCATATGCGGGAAGAGTGCATAGCTTTGGAAAACAGTATTGACGTGTCTTTGCTCAGCAGGAGTTTGAGTAACGTTTTGTTCTGCAAGTATTATCTGACCACTATCTGCAGTTTCAAAACCCGCAATCATTCTTAAAACTGTGGTTTTACCGCAACCAGATGGGCCTAATATCGTGAGGAACTCACCATGATTAACGTTCAAATCGAGATTGCCGATGACTTCCTTACCATCGAAACTTTTACTAATACCAGTCAGCTGTACTACTGGTTTTCCTACTGTTTGTTTAGCGTTCAATGTCTGTTTTTCTCCACCTTGGCCTTAAAATTTCGACCTGTTGCTATCCACTTTGAGGCGCGCATCATAATCACCAAAAGTGTGAAATCAAAGCATTTTTTCTTATTGAAAGATAAAAAATTTCACAGGTAAAAGTAAACATTCCTTACCATACTGTATTTATAAGGTTTGCTTTGCCACTAAGTGACTAATTATCAATCAAATAGTGGATAAAGCAAGGCTYGTTACAGAATCAAATTTTAGTTTCTATATGACATATGCGTATAATGAAGCCAAATTTTTATCAACAAGTTAGGTGGCTTCAAATTCAGGAGCAAACCTAGGAAGTAATATGAATAACGATTTTGAAAAAGATGTCAATTTAGGCGGAAGCATAGAGCGCGCACTTTCTGGTGACTATGAATTAAAAGCTACTGCTGTATTTCAAGAAGCATGGAAACAAACGATAAGTCACTTCTTGTCATTCTCTCCAGCAATCTTAGCGTTATTGCTTATTCAGCTCGCTATTTTCTATATCGCACTGCAGTTACAGTTGGGTGACCCTGGTGTGATCTTAGATRCTTTCCAAGACCCTGAGTTGTTTGGCCCGCACATTGTTGAATCTATTTTTATTGCTAACTTCAGTTATGAAGTTGTCAGTGCTCCAATATATGCAGGTATAAGCTTGATGGCCATGAGCCATGCTGCCGGCCTAAAGACAAAAGTTAGACACATTGGTAAGGGGCTACAATTCACAGTGCCCGTTATTATGGCGACTATGTTTAGCCTTATGATGCAGGGGCTATCTGGAATGTTACTGCCGTTCTTATCTATGTACTTTTCGTTGGCGTTCAGTCATTCGATTCTTTTGATTTGCGAAAAACGTGTTCCGCCAATGCAATCACTGCTTCTATCACTACGCGCTGTTAACAAAAAGATTTTTGTTGTCGCAACCGTGTACCTTGCGGTGATGTTGATGTTCATTGTTGCTGCAATGATGTACGGAATTGGTTTGATTTTCGTTTTGCCTTTCTTCTTCCACGTGAAAGGAATTTTGTACCGTGAAATGTTCGGCATCAAATTGCAGATCGTTGCAAGTGAGCGACCTAAAGATGATGACCAGGACCAAAACAAAGATCCACAGGTGTTCGATGCGTAACAAGATCACTTCTAAAGTCGGGTTTAGACTTATAGCTATTTCTGCGTTTGGTGCCTTTTCAGCAATAGGGCCCTACATTTATGAAACAGAGGAAAGGCGCACTAAAAAGTCTAAGAGCAGCGAAATAGTTACAACTCAGAGTAACTCTTCTGATACTAGCTTTAGCTCTACTACCCCAGACTTTGCATCAATAAGTGATACCAAGCAGAAGAAACAAGCCTTCTTTGATTACTTAAGACCTAGCATTGCTCTTGAAAATAACCGTATTCTCAAAGAGCGAAGCTTTTTAGAACGTTTAGCTCAGGATTCCTCGAAGCAGTGGACTGCCGAGCAAACTGAGTATGCTAAGCGACTAGGAAAGCTATATAGCATGCCTTTAAAAAGTGGTGTAATCAGTGAAAGCTGGATTACAGAAATGCTTGCTAAAGCGAATATCCTACCTGAAGCTCTTGTACTGACGCAGGCTGCGAATGAGTCTGGCTGGGGAACATCACGTTTTGCAAAAGAAGCGAATAACTTCTTTGGGCAATGGTGTTACACCAAAGGTTGTGGTGTCGTTCCGTTACATCGTAACGAAGGCAGTAGCCACGAGGTCGCGAAATTCAGTTCAATTCAAGAATCTGTACATCGTTATTTTATGAACGTAAACCGCAATCAGGCATATGCAGATTTACGGACTATTCGAGCTGATTTAGTTAAGCAAGGTGAAGACCTTTCAACGCCACAGGCCGCAACTCAATTGACCGATGGCTTATTAAAATATTCAGAGCGAGGTGCTGATTACGTCACTGATTTACAGGCGATGATCAGACATAATTCCGTATTCTGGACCCAACCATAAAAATAGAATTAAAATAATGAGAAAAACAACTCTAGCATTATTCACCATGCTTGGACTTACCTGTACTTTGCCAGTGTCAGCTCAAGAGTATATGTTTACCTATTCTAAGCTTTATACCCAAGTGAAAAATAACCTTAAAGAAGGGCATGATGACGTAAAAGTTGGTGTGTTCTTTGTGAATGCAAAGACAAAGCAGCTTTGTACTATCGAAAAAGCTTGGATGRAAAAAGAAGAACACTACGAAGAGTTTGTTATTCCTTCAAGTAATGAGTTACCGCTTCCAGTTGATAATAACCTTCGTTCTGCCAACCCATTAGTATTTGTTCAAACTCAAGCTGAAGGGCAGTGTGACTATTCTTTAGTTGTGATGACAAAAAAGAGCCTTGAAGGTAAGGTTACTTACGAAGAGTTGGAATCATTACTACCTCAGATGCAAGCTATGCTAGAAGATTTGAGTGGCATGTTTTCAAGTTGGTTTACTCCTGATGTTACCGGCGTGACTTTAGAATTTGCAAATCAACTGAACAGTGAAATCCAGTTGTCGAATGGTAAAGTAGTACCTATTGAAGAAGGCAAAGCACAACTCAACTTAGCTGAAGTTGGCGAGGGTGGGTCAATGGTGTTACCACAACCAACATTGCGCGTATTACCATACATTTCTGCTCAATAGTATCTACAATAGATTTTTAAATGGGTAGCATTCGTGCTACCCATTTTTGTTTCTAAATACCTTTCTAGTCACCAACTTTCACCGCAAACTATAATTTCGAACCTTTATATCTATAGACTGTTCCAACCTAATCTAAAAAACCGTATAATCCGCGCCCTATAATGAATCCATCTAGGAAATCAACCGTCGATACCCTCGACAGTGTGAGAAGTCGCAATGAATCAGACAGATACAAGAAAAGAAACACTGGAATACAACAAGCTTCACAAACGTCTTAGACGAAATGTTGGTAATGCAATTATCGATTACAACATGATCGAAGAAAATGACGTGGTAATGGCGTGTATCAGTGGTGGTAAAGACTCATTTGCGATGCTAGACATTCTATTAAAGCTTCAAAAAGCTGCGCCAATTAAGTTTGAAGTTGTAGCTGTTAACTTGGATCAAAAACAACCAGGTTTCCCTGAGCATATTCTGCCAGACTATTTCGAAACGTTGAACATTCCTTACTACATCGTAGATAAAGATACTTACTCTGTAGTTAAAGAAAAAGTGCCAGAAGGAAAAACTACATGTGGCCTTTGTTCACGTTTACGCCGTGGTACATTGTATTCATTCGCAGAAAAAATTGGTGCAACTAAGATTGCCCTTGGCCACCATTTGGATGACATCGTAGAAACTATGTTTTTAAACATGTTCCACGGTGCGCGTTTAAAGGCTATGCCACCAAAACTTCGCTCAGATGATGGCCGTAACGTCGTAATTCGTCCACTGACTTACTGTCGTGAAGAAGACTTAATCAAATATGCTGAGCATCATGAATTCCCTATCATTCCTTGTAACCTTTGTGGTTCACAAGAAAACCTACAGCGCCAAAATATCAAAGCGATGCTGATTGAATGGGATAAGCAAACACCTGGACGTGTAGAAAAGGTATTTAAGTCAATTCAAAACGTTAGTCCAAGTCAACTGGCAGACAGAGAGTTGTTCGACTTCATCAACCTTCCTATTGACCGAGAAGGCAGCCGCGAAGAGTATGAATTTACCGAAGCAACAGTGTCCTCAACTAATATTGATGAGTCGATGTTTATCGATGTAACGAACATCTAGCGTCAAGCATCGTAGAATTCTGTTTCCAATAAAAAAACCAAGCATATGCTTGGTTTTTTATAAAGGAGCTAATAACGTCGCGTTAAATTGGCGAAACGTTAGGCTGTATGGTTAGGGTCCAGTGGACTAACGTAACCATTTGGCTTTAACGCTAAAACATCACAATTAATCTTATCGATAACATGTTCTGCTGTATTGCCAATGAACACCGCTGAAAGCCCAGTTCTGCCTGTAGTACCTAAAATCACCATCGCAGCTTTATGTTTTTCAACGGCATCTGGGATAACATCTTCAGGCAAACCTTGCTCTACAAACGTTTGCTCTTCGTTCATCCCATGCTTTTGTCTTAGCGCTTTCATCGAGGTTAAATGATGTCCACGTACAGCGTCTGTGTACGATGTTGGGTCAAACTCGGGAAGCTCTATTGTGATATTTGCGGGAGTCACGGGGTAGGCATTCACGATAAATGGTTGAGCATCTAACCTATTAGATATCTCTAATAGCCTATCGACCATAGTATCGTTTAACTCTAAGTGTGTATCATTCTCTGAACCTACGTGTACGGAGGCAAGAATGTTAGCTTCTTCAGGCCAAAAAGCATTTTTAACCAGTAATACAGGGCTAGGGCACTTTCTTAATAGATGCCAATCCGTTGGAGTAAAGATGACAGACTCTAATGTGTCATGCTTTCGAGTACCTTTAATCAACAGTTCGTGTTGTCCACCAAATACTTCTGCGATAATCGCTTCATACGGACGGTTATGCCATACGACTTTAACGTCGAATTCAATTGAGTCATCAAGATAAGGCTCAGCAACCTTCTTCATCCATACTTCACGCTGACCAATAACGCCACGACGCATAGCATCACGCTCATCAACAGATAGCATTGAAGTCATCTCATAAGAGAAGTCATAGATAGATAAGAAGAAAGTAATACGGCTTTTGGATACGCTTTTTTTTGCTAATTGAATAGCTCGCGCGAGGGCTGGTTGCTTATCATTATTAATGTCGGCAACAACAAGGATTTTACTATAAATACTCATAACAAAGCCTACTATAGAACTTGAATCATATAGTTAATGTAGCTTAGTTAATTAGAGAAGAAGAGAAATAAAAGGGGATTTAGGTAAGAAACTTGATGTAGCTCATCATAGAGCTACATCATTGATAAATAAGTTATTCTTTTGATACACCAGCTAGCTCCATTAGAGCATCGTGATCTTCAATAGTAATATATTTACCTTTAACACTTAGGATATCTGCTTTTTGGAAACGACCTAGCAAGCGGCTAATTGTTTCAACCGTTAAACCAAGGTAGTTACCGATATCACCACGCGTCATCGTTAAACGGAATTCTCTTGGACTAAATCCACGTTGAGAAAAACGAGTTGATAAATTGTAAAGGAATGCAGCTAAGCGTTCTTCTGCGTTCTTTTTAGAAAGCAAAAGGATCATTTCTTGGTCGCCTTTAATCTCATTACTCATAAGACGCATAATTTGCTGGCGAAGCTTAGGCATTTTACCCGAGAGATCATCAAGGATATCGTAAGGGATCTCACATACCATAGATGTTTCTAGAGCTTGAGCAAAACTAGGGTGCATATCTTCAGTAATGGCGTCGAAACCAACCAAATCACCTGCTAGGTGGAATGCTGTAATTTGCTCGTCACCTTGCTCGGTGATGGTGTAGCTTTTAATCGTACCAGAGCGAATTGCGTAAAGAGATTTAAGTTCATCTCCTGCTTTAAATAGCTCTTGCCCTTTTTGAATAGGCTTCTTACGTTCAATGATTTGATCGAGTTGATCAAGCTCAGTTTCGCTAAGAGTAAAAGGGATACACAGCTGGCTGATGCTACAATCTTGACAATGAATAGCACAACCACCTGATTGAACACGTTTCGTTACAGGCTTTTCAGAAATCATAACAATCTTTCACTATTTGATATACGTCAATATTTTAGCATCCATTAATACTTATGGATAGTAAAAAAAC
>NZ_JAKJSW010000190.1:0-8176 GCF_050337375.1 Vibrio makurazakiensis
ACTTCATTGTCTGGATCGAAAACTGGTATATATCGAGGTTGCAGTGTTGTAGGTTCAGTACTTTGCAATGGGCGCAGGAGATAGAGAAACAATAAAAAGCTTCCAGCTAGTAGCAATGATATTGAACGAACACTCTTGCTCTTCCAAATTTTCGACCACTTAACGAACATTTTATAACCCTAGTAACATGCTGCAAAACCTACGGAATATCATACCATAAGCTAGTGATTCAGCTTGCATTTATATGCATCAAAGTTCGATCGTGAGCGCTTTTTAACTAATCCGAATCTTTATTTGATTTAGCTCAGACAATTAGTCTCTCGTACGGGGCTATATTGGCATTCCTGTTCCTACACTAGTGTGCATTTTTGCATGCTATACATAATGAGAAGTTAGCTATGACCCAAATAAATGAACAACGTTTGATCGAGCATTTCTGTCAGTTGGTACGAATTGATAGTGAGTCAAAAAATGAGAAAGCGATTTCAGAAGCATTAGCGGAGCAACTAGGTGAACTTGGCTTTGAGGTTCATAAACTGGCAGTCCCAGAAGAAGTATCAAATGGCTTTAACATTTACGCGCGCTTACCTGGATCGCTTGAAGGCAGCACTGTATTTAGCTGCCATATGGACACAGTAACACCTGGTATTGGAATTGAGCCGGTAATTGAAGACGGCATTATTCGCTCAAAAGGTAACACTATTTTAGGCGGTGATGACAAATCAGGTATCGCTGCAATCATGGAGGCTGTTCGCTGCATTAAAGCTGAAGGTTTGGCTCATCAAACAATTGAAATCGCCTTCACCGTATATGAAGAAGGTGGTTTATTTGGCTCTCTGAACTTTGATATGTCTTATATTCAAGCGAAGAACGCCATCGTATTAGATACAGGTGGCCCAATTGGCACCATCGTGAACGCAGCACCTGGACAACAGAAAATCGTCGCACACATTAAAGGTCGCCCAGCACACGCAGGCCTAGCACCAGAAGAAGGCATCAGCGCAATTCAAGTGGCGGCAGATGCTATAAACCAAATGAACCTATTGCGTATCGACGAAGAAACTACGGCGAATATCGGTATCGTTGAAGGTGGTCAAGCAACAAACATTGTTATGCCAGAGTTAAAAGTAGTAGCTGAAGCTCGATCTCTAAATGATGATAAGCTTTCGAAACAAGTTGCTCACATGATCGAAATATTCGAAGCAAGTGCAGAAAAATTTGGAGCGGAAGTCGAGATCGAATCAACCCGAGCTTACAATGCGTTTGTGATCGCAGATGATCATCCGCACATTACCTCGATCAAATCTGCATTTGAGTCTTTAGGTATCGTTGCGAATACCAAACGTACCGGTGGCGGTAGTGACGCAAACAACTTCAATGCGAAGGGGCTAACAACGGTAAACCTATCGACGGGTATGGCAAAAGTTCACACCGCGGAAGAGTTTATTGCAGTGAAAGACATGGTTTCTATCACTGAATTTGTAGTCGCTTACGTAACGAAAAATTAAACTAAGTTAGTTTCCTATCCTTCATGAAAAACTAACAAGCCGGCATTACGCCGGCTTGTTTATTTTTATCACGTTCAACATATATCGCAATAAGTGACCATACTACTGTCAACTAACCATATTGTTAGACACCGTAGCGAATAAACTAAGACTTCACTTGAGCAAGCTTTAGGTAGGAATGCAATTCACCATTTTTATATTCGACTGCTGAGTGGATGTTAACGTCAGCATTTCCGACGATAATAAATTGATACTGGTTATCACCTTTGACGATAGTAACATGGAGCAAACCTTCTTTTTCCTGCCAAGTGCCTACGGTTTTAAATCGGTCGAACAACCGAAACTCAGTCAAGGTGCCATCAGATTGGAAATGAAGTTCTGTAATATAGCCGCCTGTGCAGCTTTTTATCCAGACAGAATCTGCCACTTCTTCAGACTTTAGTGCTCTCTTCGTGTTTACCCAATTTTTATAAGATAAGCTCGACGCAAGCTCTACGTTTAATGCATCCAATTCTAGTAGCGTTTGTTTATGTAGCTCTCGACAGTAGAGCTGTAACATGACCTTTTGACTCATTCTAAGATTACCTTTTCAGCTACTGCCAATGTCACTAAACAGTGGTCATCATTACATTAGTCTAGTTAGACACTAACTGATAACTCACGACATATAACTGCTCTATGCCAGGGTAAATATCGTGAATCACTGCTTTCAATTCAGGCAGGGTCATATTTTCCTGCTCAGCGTGGAACTCTGTTAAGTCACCATACAAAATAGGATCCACAGCAAGGATTTTTAACGAACAAAACTCTCTTGAACCTTCTAGAGTTGACACTCTCACCGTTGAACCTGGTTGGTAGTTTTTTTCAGATTCGTCTCTAATAGTTATGGTTTTCTTTCCTGATAAGATATCAGCTTCAAAACGTTCAAAAAAACTCATGCTTGTAGGGTAAGTCATTATTATTCACCAAATTTAAAGTACTGTCGTAATTTACCCTAATTGACACAAGTGTACCAATATCAGTATTCGTTAGACTTAAGTGTGCTCGAAGCTACGACCAAACATATTCACTGTAAAATTATGGTGGCATTCAGTAATCAAAGTCCATTCGTCGTTTTGCTTAAACGCCGAATTTCGCATAAACGCATAATTTCAGCTTTCAGTTCATTGCTGGAAGCGCCCCAACCTATAATTTCCTGATAGGTTCTGAAACACCCAACACAGACATCATTTTCATCAAGGCAGCAATTTCTGATGCATGGGTTATTCACCTTACATAGATCCGTTGGCATATTATCTTTCGAGTGCCTATGAGCCATGAATTACTCCCATAATAACTGCTACCTAAAAACCAGCGACTTATAACCCGCCCGTAGTATCAATAAAGCTACCTGTGACAAATGAAGATTTATCCGACGCAAGCCATAATATTGCCTCCGCTACTTCTTGGGGCTGCCCACCTCGCTGTAAAGGAATAATAGAGCTTAAGCGATCAACCCGAGCGGCTTCACCACCAGATGCATGCATATCGGTATAGATTAGAGCTGGTCTAACCCCATTAACTCGAATACCCTCCCCCGCCACTTCCATGGCTAGTCCACGTGTTAACGTGTCCATTGCACCTTTCGATGATGCATAATCGACGTACTCGTTTGGTGAACCGCTTTTAGCTGCACCTGAAGATACATTAACAATAGCCCCACCAACACCACCATGCTTAGTCGACATACGCTTAACTGCTTGTTTGCTGCATAGGAAACAGCTCAAGACATTGGTATTCAGTACTCTTGTAAAACGCTCAATAGAAAGATCTTCTAACCGTGATTGTTTCATTAGGATCCCTGCATTGTTAACCAACACCGTAACTGTTCCCAACTCTCTATCTACAGTATCAAACAAACGTTCAACATCAGCTTCTATAGAAGCATCAGCTTTTACGCTGATACAGCGTGCACCAAGCTCCTTGATTTCAGCTTCTAAATCCTGAGCTGCTTCATCATTTGAAACGTAGTTAATGCAAACTGCATAGCCTGCTTTTGCTAAAACCCTAACCGCTTCAGCACCGATTCCTCGACTGCCTCCCGTAACAATTGCGACTTTTGGTTCAATCATGTTTTTCTTCCTGAAACTTTATAAGTTCCTATAACTTAACGTAAATGACAGAAAGGTTCTGTAGAAATTTCTAAGCGAGCATTGCAATGAATCAGCTGGTGATTATTTTGGAAAGAAAGGAGGCAGTCGCAACAAAGGCTGCAAAGCTATATTCGGTAGGAAGTTCGTAAATTACAGGCAATAAAAAAGGAGAGCCTAAGCCCTCCTTTTATTAAACCTTAAAGCTAACTCTAAATTATAGAGATGCTTTCGCTTTTTCAACTAGAACAGCGAATGCTGCTTTGTCGAATACTGCGATGTCAGCAAGAATCTTACGATCGATCTCGATAGATGCCTTCTTAAGACCGTTGATGAAACGGCTGTAAGATAGACCATTTTGACGAGATGCCGCGTTGATACGTGCAATCCAAAGTTGACGGAATTGACGTTTCTTGTTACGACGGTCACGGTAAGCGTATTGACCAGCTTTGGTAACTGCTTGGAAAGCTACGCGGTAAACACGTGAACGTGCTCCGTAGTAACCTTTAGCTTGTTTTAGAACTTTCTTATGACGTGCACGAGCTTGTACACCACGTTTTACGCGAGGCATTATGCTTCTCCTAAACTAAACGAATTTATAAACTAAAAAGAATTAAGCGTATGGCATCATACGAATAACTGCAGCCACTTCACATTTAGGAAGGATTGAGTTAGGACGTAGCTGACGCTTGTTCTTAGTAGTACGCTTAGTCAGGATGTGACGTTTACCAGCGTGCTTAAATTTAATACCACCAGCAGTTTTCTGGAAACGCTTAGCAGCACCTTTGTTGGTTTTCATCTTAGGCATGATGAATAACTCCGCATTGTTGAGTTGTTAATAAACATAGTAATTAGGGCGAATAAAACGCCACCGCTGTAAAACAGCAGTGGCGCTATTATTACTTGTAAAGCCTTTAATTACTTCTTCTTCGGCGCCAATACCATAATCATCTGGCGACCTTCAATTCTCGTTGGGAAAGATTCGACTACTGCAATTTCTTCAGTATCCGCTTTCAAACGATTTAGAACGTCAACACCGATGTTTTGGTGGGCCATTTCGCGGCCACGGAAGCGAATTGTTWCCTTCACTTTGTTGCCGTCTTCTAGGAAACCAGTCAGGTTGCGTAGTTTTACCTGATAGTCACCAATATCAGTTCCAGGACGGAATTTAATTTCCTTAATCTGAACCTGCTTTTGCTTCTTCTTCTGCTCTTTCGCAGCTTTGCTCTTCTCGAAGAGGAACTTACCGTAGTCCATCACACGACAAACTGGCGGCTCGGCGTTAGGGCTGATCTCTACAAGATCCATACCAGCTTCATTTGCTGCTTCAAGTGCTTCAGCAATTGAAACTACACCAACAGCTTCGCCGTCTGCGCCAGTTAGACGCACTTCACGAACGCCACGAATGTCACCGTTTAAACGGTGCTGGTTTTGCTTGGCCGGTTGTTGGCCACGTCTTCCGCCTTTAATAGCTATTCCTCCAGATTGAGCTTACGGCTTGAAACCTCAGCTTGGATGTATGAGATAAAGTCATCCACTTTAAGCTTACCAAGGTCCTTGCCCTTACGAGTACGTACTGCTATTTCGCCGGCTTCCATTTCTTGGTCACCACACACAAGCATGAACGGTACACGTTTCAAAGTATGTTCGCGGATTTTAAAGCCTATCTTCTCATTTCTCAAGTCCGCTTTTACTCTAATTCCACTTTTTTGCAGTTTTTTTGTAATTTCTTGCACATATTCTGACTGTTTGTCAGTAATGCCCATTACAACTGCTTGTTCTGGCGCCAACCATGCAGGGAAGAAGCCTGCATATTCTTCGATAAGAATACCGATGAAGCGCTCTAACGAACCAAGAATCGCACGGTGAATCATAACTGGCGTGTGACGCTCGTTATCTTCACCTACGTAAGTAGCGCCTAAACGCTCTGGTAATGCGAAATCGAGCTGTACTGTACCACATTGCCATGCACGATCTAAACAGTCATGTAGAGTAAATTCAATTTTAGGTCCGTAGAAAGCACCCTCGCCATCTTGAATCTCGTATGGAATTTCCATAGATTCAAGGGCTAACTTAAGGTCAGCCTCAGCGCGATCCCACATTTCATCAGAGCCAACACGTTGTTCAGGACGAGTAGACAGCTTAACAACGATGTTTTCAAAACCGAAAGTTGTGTATGTATCGTAAACCATCTCGATACATGCTTTAACTTCTTGTTGAACCTGCTCTTCAGTACAGAATACGTGAGCATCATCTTGGGTAAAGCCACGAACACGCATAATACCGTGTAGAGCGCCTGATGGCTCGTTACGGTGACATGAGCCGAACTCAGCCATACGTAGTGGTAGATCACGGTATGATTTCAAACCTTGGTTAAAGATTTGAACGTGACCTGGACAGTTCATTGGCTTAAGAGCATATTCACGGCTTTCAGATGAAGTTGTGAACATTGCTTCTGCGTACTTGTCCCAGTGACCAGAACGTTCCCAAAGAACGCGATCCATGATTAGTGGACCTTTAACTTCTTGGTAATCGTATTCAGTTAGCTTTTCACGTACAAACATTTCTAGTTCACGGAAGATAGTCCAACCGTTGTGGTGCCAGAAAACCATGCCTGGTGCTTCTTGCTGCATGTGGAAAAGATCTAAATGCTTACCGATTTTACGGTGGTCACGTTTAGCAGCTTCTTCTAGGCGAGTAAGGTGAGCCTTAAGTGCTTTCTTATCATGGAAAGCTGTGCCGTAGATGCGTTGCAACATTTTGTTGTCGCTGTTACCACGCCAGTACGCACCAGCTACGTTTAATAACGTAAAGTGCTGACAGAAGCCCATATGTGGAACGTGTGGACCACGACACATATCGATGTATTCTTCATGGTGGTAAAGACCTGGTTGATCATCACGAGAAACGTTTTCATCCAAGATTTCAATCTTGTATGTTTCGCCGCGAGCTTCAAATGCATCGCGCGCTTCCTGCCAGCTAACTTTCTTTTTAACAACCTGGTACTTGGTCTTAGCTAGCTCTTTCATACGCTTTTCGATTTTTTCAATATCTTCTTGCGTTAAAGAGTGCTCTAAATCGATGTCGTAGTAGAAACCGTTATCGATTGTAGGACCGATAGCCATTTTAGCTTCTGGGAACAGTTGCTTAATAGCGTGACCAAGTAAGTGAGCACAAGAGTGACGAACAATTTCTAGACCGTCTACTTCATCTTTTGCTGTAATAATCTCTAAGCTAGCATCGTTTTCGATAAGATCACATGCATCAACACGGTTGCCATCAACACGACCAGCAATAGTTGCTTTCGCAAGGCCAGGACCGATTGATAAGGCTACGTCTAGAGTAGAAACTGGGTTGTCAAATTGACGCTGACTGCCGTCAGGAAGAGTAATAATTGGCATTATTTATCCTTTACAGTGGTGTTGCATACCAAGCAACACATGAAAATTATTTAATATATTTTAGTTCAGCTAATTGAGTCACTAGCTGGGATATATGTATAGAAATACAAATTCGGGCGCAAATACAGATGCTCCCTAGTTAGTATCCGAGCATTGTAACGAATTAATATAAAATGACAATGCAAGTCACAGTATCAATTCGCTCTATCAGTTTGATCATCACGGGCTATATGAAGCGGGTTAAAAGCCGTCCTATACACGCTTAAAGGTCTATAGTCATTTACATGTATGACTGAACGGCGGTGTTTAATTATGAAATATTTAGGCCAAACGTTACTTTATCTATTTTCAAGTCTCCTGTTTGCTCAAGACATCGTTTTAGCAACTCATAACTTGTCTCCATATGGCAGCTTCCCAAGTGGCTCTCCGGTGAAAAAGATTGCTACGGATGACTTTACTGGATTCGCGGTAGATAGAGTTTTTTGCGCTTTCGAATCAATGGAAATAAACGTGCAAGTTTTGGTCGTCCCTTGGTCAAGAGCCCAAATAATGGCTGAGAGTGATGAAGTAGATGGTTTTTTTGCGGGCTCCCAGAATAATTATAGAGATACCTATGCCAGTAAAACGGACGTGATTGCTGAGCAAAAATGGCAATGGTACTGGCTTAAATCCAACCCACAGAATACTGAGAACTTAGACCCTATGGCACGTATAGGCGCGTTCCAGGGCTCTAACATGTCCAAGTGGTTGGAAGAGAATGGCTACGCAATCTATAGCAGGCCAACAACAACTGAACAGCTGTTGCTTCAACTAAAGTATCAACGGATTGATCTATTTATTGCCAATAACCTAGTCGCTGAAAAACTGATTAAAGAGCACGGTATGGTTGGAAAGCTCGGATCATCATTAGTTAAAGATAAACCTCTCTATTTGTATTTGACCAAACGTTCATTGGCGAGAAATCCTAATCTTATGAATAATTTCAACTCCGCACTTAAAGGCTACTCTGGAAAGGCAGACTAAGCATAATTGAACTCTGTTTGGCCAGTTCGCATGCATACAAGTAGCATATAATTTAGCAATCAACATTTTCGCGTCTAAACTTAATCAAGGCTTCCTTATGTGCAGAGGCTTATAT
>NZ_JAKJSW010000191.1:0-8159 GCF_050337375.1 Vibrio makurazakiensis
ATTCTTGAGTTGTTACAAGTCAATGAAGTTAATGAATTTGTTACATATTTTTTGCGAATTGATAAATATATTGGATTTCGTTCTGTAAATTTAAAGAGAGTTTAACAAGTTTGTTTACATTGCCCAATCAGCAATGCGTATTCGTTATTGATTGGACTGTAAATAATATTTGTCACATAGGCTTCAATTAAGTGAAACACAACTGTCATATTCGGAACCTAAAGTAAGCACCGTTCAAGTGAAACACTACGGCAATAAGGCCACTTAAGGAAATTGTGATGAAAAAGACAGTAATCGGTGCAATCGCTCTTGTAGGTGCACTAGCAGTGACTCCAGCTTCAGCTAAAGAAACTATCTCAGCTGTTGGTTCAAGCAGCGTAACTCCACTGATGGAAGTTTTCTCTGAAACATACATGAAAACACATTCAAACGTATTTATTGAAGTACAAGGCCCTGGTTCTTCTGCTGGCGTAAAAGCAGCTAAGAATGGCAGTGCAGATTTAGGTATGTCTTCTCGTAACCTTAAAAGTTCAGAAAAAGAAGCAACACTAGTTGAAGAAGTGGTTGCTCGTGACGGTATTGCCGTTGTAGTTAACCCGAAGAATGGCTTAGAAGCGCTTACTGCTGAGCAAGTAACCGCTATCTATAAAGGTGAAGTAACAAACTGGAAAGATGTTGGCGGTGCAGACAAGCCAATCGTAGCAATCACTCGTGATACAGCTTCTGGTACACGTGGCGCTTTCGAAGACATCATGTCTCTTAAAAAGAAAATCTCTGGTGTGAAAGTATCTGCGATTTCTCAACGAGCTCAAGTAGCGAACGGAAACGGCGCACTTAAAACAATGGTTGCATCTAACCCATACGCAATCGGCTACATCTCTCTTGGTACGGTTGATACTTCTGTAAACGCTCTAGCAATTGACGGTACTGAAGCATCAGTAGCGAACGTTAAGAACGGTTCTTACAAAGTAGCTCGTCCTTTCCTTGTTCTTTACAAAGAAGGCAAACCAACAGCTGAAACTCAAAAATTCCTAGATTGGATGCTAACAGCAGACGCTCAAGCTCTAGTTGAGAAGAAAGGCTACATCTCAGTTAACTAATCTCGAAATACTCTTAAATGTTGCTCAGCCTACTCTTTGGCTGAGCCTTTTTTATCCCATTTTGAACAGTTGTGCATTCCATTGATGTTTCCACAGCTCGATATTTGAGACTTGATATATGACCATCGCAACGAATAGTGAAAAGCTTAGTAATAGCGACGCACCTCAACTTAAGCGTGGCTTGCGCACTAAAAAGCGTATTGACTGGAAAGAGCGTATCTTTCACGGCTTGTTTCTTACCAGTGCTGTTATCGGCATTGTATCTTTAGCTGTTATTGCTTACTTCATCGTTAAAGAAAGTATTCCAGCTTTCCAAGAAGTTGGTGTTTCAGGCATTGTTCTAGGCCAAAACTGGCTACCGCCTGCACTGTACGGTGTTGCGACTATGATTGTTGCCTCTGTCGTCTCGACTCTCGGTGCAGTTGTAGTTGGTGTACCCATTGGTGTACTTACTGCTATTTTTATCGCAGAAATCGCGCCAAAACGTTTAGCCGATATTATTCGCCCAGCGGTAGAGCTACTAGCTGGCATTCCTTCGGTAGTATATGGTTTCTTCGGCTTAGTAATTATTGTTCCATTGATTCAAAACGTATTCCAAGTGCCAGCAGGTAATACCATTCTGGCAGGTATTATTGTTTTGGGGGTAATGATTCTTCCTACAGTAATTACCGTATCAGAAACATCTATTCGCGCTGTTCCAAGAGCTTATAAAGAAGGTTCTTTAGCACTTGGGGCATCTAAAGTTTTTACAATTTTCAAACTATTAGTTCCTGCTGCACGTTCAGGCATCATGACTGGTGTGATTCTAGGTATTGGCCGCGCATTGGGTGAAACAATGGCAATCATCATGGTAATGGGTAACGCGCCAGCTATGCCAGAAGGCATTCTTGACTCAGCTCGTACCTTAACTGCGAACATTGCGATTGAAATGTCTTACGCAAGTGGTGTTCACGCTAGTGCACTTTACGCGACCGGTGTTGTTCTACTTATCTTCATCATGTCTTTGAATGCAATCCTTCTATATCTAAACCGTGAGAAGGCGAGGTAATGACAATGGCTACTAATAGTAAATTAGATCTAGTTAAACTAAAGAAAGCACGCGACCGCCAAGACAACATTCTCAGTGGCTTTATTTGGGCTGCAGCAGGTTTAACGGTAGGTTTCTTATTCTGGATTATGTGGTACATCCTTTCTAACGGCTTACAGCATGTTGACTGGAATTTCATTACCGACGATTACACTCGTACTGGTGATGAGCACGGCATATTCCCTATGATTATCGCCACTATCTACATGGTTATCGCTTCTATAGCAGTCGCAGCACCATTGGGGATTATGACGGCAATCTATTTAACCGAGTACGCAAAGGTTGGCAGCCGCTTAGTTAAAGTTATCCGTTTTTGTACAGAGTCTTTAGCGGGTATTCCATCGATCATTTTTGGTCTGTTTGGTATGACTTTCTTTGTTGCAATTCTTGGGTTAGGTTTCTCAATCCTATCGGGTGCATTAACTCTAAGTATTTTGATACTGCCAGTTATTATCCGAACAACTGAAGAAGCATTGATGGCAGTTCCACAGACTTACCGTGAAGGTTCATACGGTCTGGGTGCTCCAAAAATCTACACTATCTGGCGCTTAATCTTACCAAGTGCAATGCCAGGTATCTTAACGTCGGTCATTCTTAGTATTGGTCGTGTAATTGGTGAGTCTGCCCCGGTTTTCCTAACGGCAGGTATGGTGGCACGTATCCCTGATTCATTAATGGATTCAGGACGTACCCTAACGGTTCACTTATATAAGCTAACTACCGAGCTGTTCACTATTGAAGAGTGGAACCAAGCTTACGGCACAGCAACTGTACTGATTGTACTTGTACTGGCAATTAACACTATCACTAAGCTGATAGCAAGCCGATTTAATACAGCAACTTACTAGCCACGCATTCATATTTTCTGGCTAAGCATAAGTACAACGACACATAGACGAATTAAGAGATAAAGATGATGAACAAATTCAATATTAAAGATTTAGACCTTTTCTACGGCGACAACCAAGCGCTAAAAGCAATTAACCTGCCAGTACCAGAGCGTCAAGTAACCGCTTTAATCGGCCCATCTGGCTGCGGTAAATCGACACTGCTTCGTTGTTTAAATCGCATGAACGATTTGATTGAAGGCGTGAAAATTACAGGTCTTCTAGAGATGGACGGTGACGATATCTACGGCAATATTGATGTTGCAGATCTTCGTATCAAAGTCGGAATGGTTTTCCAAAAGCCAAACCCATTCCCAATGAGCATTTACGAAAACGTTGCATACGGCCTACGAGCTCAAGGCATCAAAGATAAAAAGCATATTGACGAAGTGGTAGAGCGCTCTCTACGTGGTGCTGCATTGTGGGATGAAGTTAAAGATCGTCTTAAAGCTCACGCATTTGGTTTGTCTGGTGGTCAACAGCAGCGTTTATGTATTGCCCGTACGATTGCAATGGAACCTGACGTCATTCTAATGGATGAACCAACATCGGCACTTGATCCAATTGCGACACATAAAATTGAAGAGCTAATGGAAGAGTTGAAGAAAGACTATACGATCGTAATCGTTACGCACTCTATGCAGCAAGCTCGTCGTATTTCAGACCGCACAGCCTTTTTCTTAATGGGTGAGTTGGTAGAGCACAATGACACGAGTGTTATCTTTAGTGAGCCAAAAGACGACCGTACCAAAGGCTACGTAAACGGCGACTTTGGTTGATTTAGAGCTTTTACGAACTTGGTGAACTCGGTTAATTCTAGCACTTTTAGTCTAGTTGGCTGATAGCCGAAACTGAATACTATAACTATAAGCGATGGATACTTTGCCCCACTTAATGTGGGGCTTTTTTTGTTTTTATTGCTCTGAATTAGCATCAAATCAAAGTTTTATGGCTTATGTTTGCTGTATGGCGGTCTGAAAAATAAATGGAAAAGAAATCCCATTTTTGTTGTTTCTCTCTAGCTTGTGATAAAGGAATTTGTGGAATTGCGACTCGCTTAACAAGAGATTTTTCATTGTATTGATTGCATATTGATGATTGGGTATTTTTGCACCACATATAACCTTTGGATAAAAGCCGTGCCTGTTAAAGCATTTACAAAGCAAATATCTGCTACTCGTGATCATCGCTTGTTGTCAGAGCTTTTGTTTAATTACTTAGACACCATGCTTAGTCCTAAGGCTATTGCCCTTTGTTATGACCCTGCCACCTCTGAAAGTCTCGTCCCTCTATACGTATGCGGTGAATTTACTTCTTTAGACCGCTATCCAGCGACCTTTTGGCCTTGGGTGTGTCAGTTTGATACCGCCGATGGGGTGATCCCTATGGCGATCAACACTTGTCAGTGGGACCACAGCGCTGAGCTCGGTGGTGAGTCTTTCATCATGATGTTAGATAACTCGCCTTCATCTCGAACGTATCTGATTATTCAGAATTGTGACCCAACGAAAGTGAGTCAAAATCACGAAAGTAATCTCGACGTTATGCAACTGGCAGCTGCGAGGTGGCAATGCATTCGAGCTGAAAATAACGCGACCATAGAAATTAAGCGCCGAGACAGTCGTGAAGCAAAATACTTAGATGAAATTAAGCTGCGCGAGCAGTTTGTTGACAATATGAAGTTGGTACATCAACTTGCTTTGGAGTTGTCGAATCCAGAATCACTCGACGCTTTATATAAGGCCGCGGTTGAAGCCGTGAGGGATCGTTTAGGCTTTGACCGAACCACATTCATGTTACTTGATATGAAAAAGCGTTGTTTCAGTGGCACGTATGGAACGGACGAAAACGGAACAACCGTCAGCGAGCACAACACTCAGTATGACCTTCACCAATTAGAAGAAGAGTATATTGAAGCGCTATCGAATACAGCTTCAAACTTGGTGATTGTTGATAACGCTCCTTTATATACTGCGGGGCAAGTGGTAGGGCAAGGTTGGAATGGGATGCTCATCTTGCGTGAAGGCGACAAGCCGATTGGCTGGATAGCGATGGACAACTTTATCAAACGCTTTCCTATCACTGAGTATCAAAGGCAAATGCTAGAGTCATTCGGCTCTTTGCTATCACAGATCTACATTCGCAAACGCCAAGAACAAAATATCCGCATGTTGCACTCTAGTATGGTTGAGCTGTCTAGCTGTGAGAGTGTCAGTGAAGTGTGTAAGTCCGCGGTAAGTTTTGCGATCAAGCATTTAGGGATTGACCGATTTGCAGTCTTTTTAACTGACGAAAACTGTACTTATATGCAAGGAACTTGGGGTACGGATATCCAAGGTAATGTCGTCGATGAATCGTATTATCGTTCAGAAACGGTTGAACGTCCCATTGTTCGTTCTGCGCGAGCTATACCAAACCAAGTCGCCTTTGAAGAGTCTGTCCCAATTTATCATGATTACAATATTGTTGGTTTTGGTTGGACAGCGATGACCATGCTAACCAGTAACACGAGCGGCCCTATTGCTTTTATTACGGCCGATAACCTTCTGACTCGGAGCGCATTAACTTCTCAGCTTAGAGAGGTTATCCGGATTTTCTCTTCGAGCTTAGCTGAAGTGCTGCAGCGAACACAGGCGCAAGAAGAGCTTAAAAAGCTGAATGAAACATTAGAACATGAAGTGCTCAAACGAACCCATGAGTTAGAAGTTGTGAATGAACAGCTGGATCTGATTTCTAAACTTGACCCTCTTACTCGCTTAGGTAATCGCCGAATGTTAGCTCAAATGATGGAGGAGCTAAGATCTCGTAAAGAAAGCAAGCGCACAACTTGTGGACTCATCTTGGTTGACCTAGACCACTTCGGGCTTTACAACAATGCTTATGGTCATACTGAAGGGGACAAAGCACTAAAATCCGTGGCCAATATTTTGAAAAACCATAGTCATGGACCGAGTGAAATGTTTTGCCGCATTGGTGGTGAAGAGTTTGTTTTGTTTATGGTTGATTCTGACCCTCAAGAGATTACTCAGCGCTGCGAGTCTATTCGCAAGTGTATTGAAGAGGCCAAGATTCCTCATTGTGATAATACGACAGGAGCATTTTTGACGGCTTCTGTTGGTTACACGACTCGCAATACTTTTTATCGCGATATCAATTTCGAAACACTCTATAACCTAGCTGATAAAGCACTCTATCGCGCTAAGGACTCAGGGCGTAATCAGGTTGTTCGATCTGCTTATCATAAAGACCGAGCACATACTGCTTGCGCGTAATGAGGGTTGCATAGTTGTACGTCCCGTTGGACGTATTAACTGATTCAATAAAAAAAGCCTGAAACAACAAATGTTGTTTCAGGCTTTTTTATTTTCTGGTGTTTACAGGTGGGCTAGGTGATTCGCTTCCACTTTTGACTTTTTATTAGCACGCTCAATCAATTTGAGAAGATCTTTGGGATCCCACTCTGGAGTGGCTGATTTTTTCGAACCTGCATAGAGTTGGTGGTTTAGTGCTGCAACAGAGTTTAAAGCTTCTTTCTTTATTTGCTCATCGACTGAGGGGTTATGGTTAAGCCACTCGGTCAACGCACTCTGAATTTTCATCCCATCGCGTAGCTTAATGGCTTCTTTCAAAACTTGCGTCGCATCTTGTGAGCCTTCTTGTACAGGTTTATCTGTTACAGGCAAACGCTGCTTTGATTTCCTCCAAAAGATAATGGCGAGTACGCTGCTAATCAGCCAAAGCCCCGCAAAACCTACGGCGATCATTGGCCAATATCCGGCATCTTTGATCATTATAGGTTCTATGTTTTTTTGCTGAATTGGTGCTTCAGGGGATAACAATACCGCAGCTTGATCGCYTGCTGCGACTTGCATCGTGAGTCCTGTGACCTTACTAATTTGTTGTACCTTACTTGTGGTATTCCACCACGATTGTTTTACCGCTGGTAACGTCACTGCCCCTGTGTGTTTTGGAATGATGACTTGCTTAAAAATAGCGATTGGTTGGCCTGATTCCGTTTTTCCAAATTGCGGCTTTTCTTCATAAACTCGAACTGAGTCTGGGTACTCAATAGACAAGTTTGGGAGCTGTTGCTCGGTTAACCCTTCAGCGCGCATTGTGATTGTTCGGGTTAATGAGTCGCCGACTTTAATATCAAACTTGCCCTGTGAGTTTGAAAACTGAGTGAGTTCGTTGCCATCTCCGTCTGTCCAGGTTTGTGACAGAGTAAACTTAGAGGTCGGGATCCAAGCGCCTTGATAAGAATCAGGTATAGCCAATACGTTAATATCAAAGTTTTGTACTGGTGTGTCTAACTGGATTAACTTAGTCGTATTCGACAAGTTATCGCCATAAATGACGGCACCTGTTAGCTTTGGTCCTTTAATTTTGTAGCGGCCTGCTGCCGACGCTGTAATTAGAAATGATTGCTCAACGACGGTGACTTCAACGCCATTTTGTACTGCTTGATATTGTTTAGACTCACCAATTGGAGCGACATCTATTCCCTCTGCACTTGGTGGTGTGATTTTAGGGTTTTGTAAACGTCTTGGATCGGCCTTTATAATAAGTTGAACATTAAGCTGGGTACTTTGATTTGGGTAAAGTTCATCTTTATTGAGCTTTAATTTGAACTCAGCTAAGTCACTTTGTTTTGGCGCCGTTTTATCTTGCGAGACCTGAATTGTAATTGGACTCGTCGAGGCCCCTGCAACCTTGAAGCTTGGAATGGTTAAGTGACCTAACCGCAATGGTGCGATAGACACTGTCCATTCACTTCTAACACTGCGACTGCCATTTATGATGTTCATTGAAGAACCAAAGCTTGGTCGTCCTAGATAGAAATCATTTTCTAATACGCTGAGATCAAGTGCATCACCACTGACTCGCTCATTGACTACGACTCGAAGTTGAAGTACTTCATCTTTGGTGACTTTGTTCTTGGTGACGCTCGCGCTGACTGAGGTAGTAGCATAAGAGCTAGTACTCAGTAAGGCTAACGTGAGTATTAGGCTAACATTGAGTAATAAACACAATTTTTGCTGTAAATTTGAGTAGCCTTGTAAAAATAGGCGGTGATATAAAGAC
>NZ_JAKJSW010000192.1:0-8132 GCF_050337375.1 Vibrio makurazakiensis
GTATGGGTATGGATAGTCCTTTTAAACCGAGTGCTGTCGCCTGTCTCTAAGTTAACGAAATTGATTAGTGATGGAGCTGTATTTACAAAAGGGTCAAACAGTGACATTGAAGAAGATGATTTTCCATTAGAGTTAAAACGAATCTATTCTAAGTTTAGTAATGTCTACTCGAAAATGGCTCAACAGAACCAGTTCAGCCAGGTACTTGTAGGAGCTATTGGCGACATCATTATCACGGTCAATAAAGAGGGGCATATTTGCTACGCCAACCCGGCAGCTCGCCAATGGTTCGGTGTTTGTGAAACCTTACTGATTGGACAGCCATTGGAGCTATTCACATCCAATATTGGTTCTGAAGGGCCAGATGTCGCAACTTGGCTTTATAAGAGTAATGTTGATGGCGAGAGGGTTAAATGTAGCGGCAGCTTAGTCAATTTGATTTGCAAAGAATATGTGTATCTTGCCGATATAATTGTACAACCGGTCGACTTAGTTAAAGATGAACAGAACAGTTCATCCAGTGTGATAGTGATTCGCCTAAGGGATAAGATCACGGTTAGCGAGTTCTTCCACTAAGCTGTTAATCTTGTKATGAACCATAATGAAAAGGAGAGCAAATATGCTCTCCTTTTTTGTATGATTTATTCGCTATTCGCTATTCGCTATTCGCTATTCGCTATTCGCTATTCGCTATTCGCATTTGGAATCTACTATTCACCAGCGATTTGAAGGTGTGAACGCTTTAGGCTTGCGATAAACATGTAGATTGTTGTCGCTAACAACGAAGCGAATAAGTAGTTCAGTAATCCCGCATCGGTACCCATAAATGTGCTTGCGATAATTGGACCAGCGACTGAGCCAATGCTATAGCAGAACAACATTACTTGGGTCACCGAAACCAGAAACTGCATATCCACTTTCATACAGCCTAAATTAATCGCTATTGGGTACAAAGCGAACGTCGCCATCCCGAGTACAAATAAACTTAATGCAAGAACTTGGATATTGTTGAACAAGCTAATCAGACCGATTGCCGCAGTCCCAAGTAAGCAAAACATTGCCATTAACATTGTGTGTCCAATGTACTTAGATAACCATGTAACGACGGGCTGAACTAACATACCGCCCAATACAATCAGTGCCATTAGGCCACCGACATCTTCATTCATAACTTGTCGGTTAGTCAGTTCTATTGGCATTAGGCCGTAAATCGCCCCTAAGGTTAAGCCCGAAACAATACAGCCGATCAGTGCGCTGTGGTTCAATTTAGTGATTTGCTTGAACGACATTGACTCAGAGTGACTTAACTCTGGTGATGTAGCGTTGCCAAAAAGCAAAACAATAAGTGCACCAAACAGCAAAGTGAACATTGCAATAAAAGGCACGCCACCTTCAATACCCAAATAACCTATCCCTAACTGCCCAAATGCTGTGCCACCGTATAGTGCACACATGTAGACACCTAAGCGCTTTGCACGTTGAGACTCGTCACCGACTAGTAGCCAAGACTCGACGATAACAAAAATTCCTGCAACAGATATACCTGCAACTAAACGCGCCAACAGCCAAACTTCTTGAATTGGCACGACTGGCAAAATCAGGATAGAAACGATAAATACGCTTAAACAAATGACAAATGCGTTTTTGTGCCCGTAATGTCCAACAAAGCGTTCAATGGCAATTGTACCGACTAATAAACCTGTATAGAACGCACTCGCCAACCAACTCGCGAGTTCGCTTTCTAAACCGTATGCAGGAAGCATGAGCGGGATAGAGCTCATTAGATATCCAGATGCAATAGCATACAGTGAAAGGGCGATAACAGGTACTGTTATACGAGTGTTTGGTAGAGTGTTTTCCAATGTCGTGAGCTCCAAAAAACTAATGTGGAATTAAGTAATTGGCGCGACTATGGGGTAAAAATGATAGGGGGTAAATTGAATAATTTGAGTSGTGACGACAAAAGATTTTAATGGACTAAATGATCTTTTTTGCCGCCACGAGATAGCGCTTCATTAATAGTAAATACCGTTAAATTAGGTCGCTATATTAATTACTTTGTTATTGCTTGGTTCAACCATTGGTCAAATTGAGACTTAGGCAATGCGCCATTAATCATGTCGACACGTTGGCCATTTTTGAAAACCATAATCGTTGGAATACTACGAATTTGGAATTGAGCTGCGAGTTGTTGTTGAGCTTCAGTATCGATTTTTACGAATCTGATTTGGCCTTGACGTTCTTTGGCCACATCACTGAATACAGGAGCAAAACCAACGCATGGATTGCACCATGTTGCCCAAAAGTCTACAACAACAGGTTGGTCGCTGTTCATCAGCTCTTGGAAGTTAAGTGACGTGCCTTCTACTGGCGCACCATCTAAAAGTGGGTTTTTGCACTTACCACAAGTTGGGCTTTCTGAAATTCGTTCTGAAGGCACACGGTTTACGCCATTACATGACGGACAACGAGTATTAAATGTAGTCATAACTTTCTCTTTTTATTGCCTCTGCATGCCTTACGTGATTTACGAAAGTGCTGCTGAGCGCTTATACTGTTTAAAACTGTGCCCTAAGATACGCAAATAAAAACAAACAATAAATAGGTTAACGATGACAAATTTTTATGCCGACATTACAGGTTGGGGAAAATGCCTTCCACCTGCAACGCTTTCCAATGATGATCTAAGTACATTTATAGAAACCTCCAATGAATGGATCAAAAGTCGTACCGGTATCGAAAACCGTCGCATTAGCCATGTAAATACTTCTGACCTTGCAGCTGTAGCGGCAAAACGTGCAATGGCTTGCGCTGGTGTAACTGCACAAGACATCGACCTAATCATTATTGCAAGTTGCTCGGCTGATTCACTTCTGCCGAATATCGCGTCTAAAGTTCAGCGAGAATTGGGAATTGAAGGTGCAGCTGCATTCGACTTAAATGCGGCATGTACAGGTTTTGTGTACGGTCTAGAAACTGCGACTCGAATGATTCAAGCTGGTAACTACCGAAATGCCATTGTTGTTGGTGCTGAGCGTTTGTCTTTCTATATCGATTGGACGAAGCGTGATACCGCCGTGCTATTTGGTGATGGCGCTGGTGCTGTTGTCGTAAGCCGTACAGAAAAGCAAGTGGGCTTGCAGAACGCTCAAATTGGGTGTGATGCTGAGGGGCGAGACATCCTATCAATTCCTAAATTTGGTACTTCCATGGATCGTTTCGCTGCAGATAACGGACATTGGGATTTCAATTTTGTTGGAAAAGAAATCTTTAAGCGTGCAGTTAAGGGGATGGGCGCAGCTGCTCACTCTGTTTTAAACAGAACGGGGCTCTCTACAGACGATATTGATGTTGTTATTCCTCACCAGGCGAATATTCGCATCATTCAAACCTTGTGCGATATGGCTGGAATAGAACGAGAAAAAGCGTTTGTGAATATTCAGCAATACGGAAACACATCTGCTGCAACGGTTCCCATTGCACTCTGTGAAGCTGTAGAGCAGGGCTTTATTAAGCCTAATGCCAACATCTTAACGGCAGCATTTGGTGCAGGACTTACCTGGGGCGCTGGTCATATTAAGTGGGGTGAACGTGTCACTCCGCTAGGTCAAAGTGATGCGGAATTACCAGAGTCTGATAAGACCGCTTTGGATCTTCTGTCTAACGCCATTGAGCATTGTAAAAACAGCCCAAAGAATCAATAAGTTCTATTTGAGAGCAATTGAATAGTAACCATTATTTATAGATTCCTAACTCTTGGCACTTACTTTCTAGCCATGAATTTAGGATTAGTTTTAAAAGGGACTGATTCAGTCCCTTTGTTTTTAATATTGTTTTTGAAATACGGAATACTCAGTGAAAAAAATATTAGCTATTGGTTATGTGTGGCCAGAACCTAACTCGTCAGCAGCGGGCAGCCACATGATGTCGATTCTACGCTTGTTCAAGAAACAAGGTTGGGCGGTTGAATTTGCCACTCCAGCCCAAGAAAGTGACCATATGATTAACCTGGCTGATGAAGGTATTACTAGTCAAAATATCCAGCTCAATTGCGATAGCTTTGATGAGTATATTACTGAGTTGAAGCCAGACATGGTGATGTTTGACCGTTTTATGATGGAAGAACAGTTTGGCTGGCGTGTTGAGAAATGTTGCCCTGAAGCCATTAAAGTCTTAGATACTGAGGATTTACAGTGTTTAAGAAATGCTCGTCATCAAGCAGTGAAAGCCGATCGAGAAATGACTAAATCGGACTTGTTTGGTGATTTGGCTAAGCGTGAAATCGCGGCAATTCTTCGTTGTGATATTTCGCTTATTATCTCTAGTTATGAAATGAAGTTGCTGGTAGATGAGTTCAAGGTGGATCCGGCTCTTATTCATCACTTACCGTTTATGGTCAACTTGGAAGAATTACCTAAGCAAACTAAGTCGTTTGAAGAGCGTAATCACTTCATGACCATTGGTAATTTCCGTCACGCACCAAACTGGGATGCGGTACTGCAACTTCAACAGATTTGGCCAAAAATTCGCAAACAATTGCCTGATGCTGAATTGCATATTTATGGTTCTTATCCGCCACCGAAAGCGACGGCTTTGCATAATCCTAAAACAGGCTTTCATATTAAAGGCTGGGCGAAGGATGCACAGGAAGTGGTTGAGCAAGCTCGTATTTGCTTAGCCCCTCTACGTTTCGGTGCAGGGATAAAAGGTAAATTGTTAGACGCAATGAAGGTACAAACGCCAAGTATTACCAGCTCTATTGGTGCTGAGGGAATGCTGGAAGAGGGTTGTGTAAATTGGCCTGGCGCTGTTGATGATGAGCWAGATGGTTTCGTAAGCGCAGCGGTTGAATTGTATTCAAACGCTGAAAAGTGGCAAGCAGCTCAAGATGGATGTCATTCTTTGCTTAACACTCGGTATAACGCTGAGTTGATTGGCTATTCACTTATTCAGCGACTGAGTGAGATTGAGTCGAATATAGAGACACATCGCTTGAACAACTTTACAGGTTCAATGCTTAAACATCACACAATGACGAGTACTAAGTATATGTCACAGTGGATCGCTGAAAAAAATAAGCGTCAATAACGTGAAAAAGCACTCACTGGTTAGGTGAGTGCTTTTTATATGTTCTTAACAGAAATTAAAGGCTGTTAGCTCGTATTCTAAATAGCTTAGGCTTTCGCAAACTTGTAAGTACGATACCCACCAATCAGATTCTTCGCTTTATAACCATTATTTACGAGTTGGCGATATGCTACGTTACCGCGTAACCCAACTTGGCAGTAAATGATAATTTCTTTATCTTTAGGTAGCTCATCCATGCGGTTACGAAGTTGATCGACAGGAATATTTATTGCACCTTGCAAATGACCTACATTAGTTAATTCACCAGGATTACGTACATCAAGTAGTAACTGGTTTTCTGTTAATTGGTCAATCTCATCAAAGTGAATAGGCGCTGCGTCGCCTTTAATAATGTTATTCGCTACAAAAGCAGCCTGGTTTATGACGTCTTTTGCACTACCGTATGGTGGGGCGTACGTTAGCTCAAGATCTTGCAGTTGTTCGACTGTCATGCCAGCTCGTTGTGCGACAGCCATAACATCGATGCGCTTATCGACACCGTCTTTACCGACAGCCTGAGCACCGTAAATTTTGCCGGTAATAGGGTCAAACAGCATCTTGAAAGAGACGACCTCTGCACCCGGGTAATAGCTCGCATGGCTAGCTGTATGAACGTAGACTTTTTCATAAGGGGTGCCAGAGTTTTTCAATTGTTTTTCATTCTTACCGGTAGACGCGACTGCTAAGTCAAACACCTTACAAATTGCTGTACCTTGAGTGCCTTGATAGGTCTCTTGGCGACCAAGCATGTTGTCAGCGGCCAAACGCCCTTGACGGTTCGCTGGGCCGGCTAATGGAACAAATGACGGTTCACCAGTAACGAAATCTTTGTCTTCAATGGCATCACCAACGGCATAGATGTAAGGATCGCTGGTTTGCATACTTGAATTGGTATAGATCCCACCAAGTGAGCCAATATCTAAACCCGCATCGCGAGCGAGTGACGTTTCGGGCTTAACACCTACAGCCATAATCAAGATACCGGTTTCGATTTGATCACCGTTGTTTAATGTCAGTGTTAAAGCTTGCTCACTATCTTTATATTGTACGGCTTCTAATGCGACACCTAACTGAAGGTCGATACCTTTCTCACGAATTTCAGCATGTACAAACCCTGCCATTTCACGGTCAACAGGGGTCATAACTTGATCAGCCATTTCGATAAGCGATGTTTTAATCCCTAGTTGGTGGAAAGCTTCAACCATTTCTAAGCCGATAAATCCTCCACCAACCACCGTAGCGTGTGTCGGTTTATTGCGGCTTAGAGTTGTAAGAATCTTATCCATATCAGGAATATTGCGTAGTGAATGAGTAAGATGATTATCGATGCCACTGATTGGTGGAATAATTGGAGCAGCGCCGGGACTTAGCAGTAAGTAGTCGTAGCCTTCAGAGTAAGAACTACCGTCAATGAGGTTAGTGATAAGAATACTTTTTTCTTTACGGTTAATAGCGGTGACTTCGCTCATAACACGAACATCTACATTGAAGCGGGCTAGAAAGCTTTCTGGAGTTTGTAAAAGTAGTTTACTGCGTTCTTGGATATCACCACCGATATGATAAGGCAGCCCGCAGTTTGCAAAAGATACAAATGGTCCACGTTCAAGCATGATAATTTCTGCGTCTTCACTAAGACGACGAGCACGAGCAGCGGCAGATGCGCCACCAGCAACGCCACCTACAATTAGTATTTTTGTCATTTTTACTCCAGATCTTAACCAGTAGTGCTTTATGCAATGAATCCATGTTATTTACTTTATTTAGTAATGTCTAATGTTAATTTGTCTAATTTCACATAAGCTAAATTAGTATTGACTAATTAATATTAATTAGTAAACTCTAAATTAGAATTTGCAAAAGGTATTAATAATGTCAGTTCAAGAAATAGACCCGAACACAATGCAAGAGGCGGTAGGAGAAGCTGCAAATCTATTGAAGATTATGGCTCATCAGGAGCGTTTGATGGTGCTGTGTCAATTAACAAATGGTGAAGTGGGTGTTGGTGAGCTGTTCAAACATTCTTCTCTGACGCAATCGGCATTTTCTCAGCATTTAACCGTTTTACGTAAACACGAAATTATTCATGCGCGGAAAGCCTCACAACAAGTGTTCTATTCACTTTCTGACAAGAACGCGGAAAAGTTGATTGGTTGTTTACATTCAATTTTTTGCGCACAAACGAAATAGAGGTGGTTATGGATCACTTGATCCCTTGGAATTCATTATTTGGTGGGATGCTGCTTGGTATATCGGCCAGTTTGCTGCTTTTGTTTGCTGGAAAAATCGCGGGTATTAGCGGCATTGTTGGTGGGTTATTGTCACCAGTTAAATATGATATTGCTTGGCGTGTCCTATTTATCATTGGGATGACCCTAGCTTACATCATTGTCGAACCAATGGGGTTTGAGCTACCTGTTGTTGAAAGCAGTAATATCATATTAGTTGCGATTGCTGGGTTATTAGTTGGCTTTGGAACGCGTTTAGGTAATGGTTGTACTAGTGGGCATGGAATCGTTGGAATGGGACGATTTTCAAAACGTTCAATTGTCGCAACGGTTACCTTTATGTTTGTCGCCATAGTTGTCGTGTATTTGAAGCGACATTTGGGAGTTATCTAATGAACAAAAGCACGTTAATTCGCAATGTAATCAGTTTACTTAGTGGGATATTATTTGGTGCTGGAATGATCATATCGGGTATGGCTGATCCTGGAAAGGTGCTTGGCTTCTTAGATGTGACTGGTGCATGGGATCCAAGTTTGACGTTTGTGATGGGAGGAGCACTGCTCATCTTCATTCCGTTCAACTATTTTGTGATACAGGCTAGGAAGCAAGCTGTGAATGGCGAGCTTTACTCTAAGCCGAAATCATCAGCAATTGATAGCCGCTTAGTCGGTGGCGCTGCTTTATTTGGTATCGGTTGGGGGCTAGTTGGAATTTGTCCGGGCCCGGCCTTATCAAGCCTTGGCTCTGGCTCGTTACCGATTATTGTATTTACGTTAAGCA
>NZ_JAKJSW010000193.1:0-8119 GCF_050337375.1 Vibrio makurazakiensis
CCGACAGTCGATATCGATTACATGATTGTCGGCGACGAGTCCCTATGTGACCAAAGTACTGCTTTGTATAAAAGCGCCTCTCAAAAGGTAGCATTTGCACCCATTCTATCGTTTCTCTCAGACCTTGATGAATATCACCGAGGGGTGCACTTTATTGATAAAGAAGGCTACGTTATTTCATCACCAGAAGACTTCGCACGCTCACTGACTAAAGAATTACTTTCGACTGTAAAAAGCCGGCCCTACTGGCAGAAAACGGCGAATAACCCAGACAAGCTGACATTAGCGGGTCCTGCACTAAGGGTCGATTCATTCGAACGTAGCTTAAGCATGTCTATTCCTGTCTTTTATCGGGGTAATCATCAAGGAATGTTGGCGGTCGATATTGATGCTGGAAAATTACTCGCTACCTCTAACAGTGATCTCGCAGGACGAATCAATATGATTGACCGCACTTTTACCCCGTTGAAAGATAATGCGGTACGAGTGCAAAACATTGATTTAGAGGGAGTCGTAGAAAATCATGTGATGTACTACGAATTAGATTACATCAATGAAATTAGGAACTTTGTGATCTTTGAGCGAAACAGCCTCATCGTATCGTTAGTCGTTTACCTGTTTTCTATCACGATTCTATTCTACGTTAACTCGAATATAGAAAGAGGTTACTTTCAAGAGCTTGCAGCAAAAGACCCAATGACAGGTTTATTGAACCGACGGGGACTTGAATCCTTTTGGCGTAATGTTGAACATGATGAGCGCTTTGTTATCGCTGTTTTTGATATTGACGACTTTAAAAAAGTAAACGATACATTTGGACATGACAAAGGCGACGAAGTTATCTGTTTTATGTCCAGACAAATTAAAAACAGTATTAGGAGTAGTGACGTGGCAGCCCGCTTTGGTGGCGAAGAATTTGTCGTGTATCTACGAGGCACTGATGAAGAGACGTTGAAAAAGACACTCGTTCGAGTTAAAGAATCCGTGTGCAAGTATTCCCATGAAGTATTGCAAGGTGGTTTTACTATTTCAGGGGGAGCTTGCGTCGTCGAAGCGAAAAGTAACCAACTCAAATTTGATGCGCTTTTTAAATGCGCAGATGAGAAGCTGTATGTGGCTAAAACGACCGGTAAAAACCGAATCGAATTTTAGCCGTATGTGTTATTGAAGTTCTGTACAGTTTGAGGGGAAACCAACGTTGACCGTTATACGGACAAGAAGTGTTCCTCTTGATAACGTTGTAAACGTTCTACGATAGGTGGTGATTTTTTGAAAGTGCGAATTTCTTTAAATAATTCGTTTGCTTCAGGATAGCCTTTACTTAGATAAACAAACCATTGTTTCACTCTATTTGGATAATACATGCCTTTATCACCCTTGATCTGAAACTCAGAGTAACGTAGCAGTAATTCAATTACCTTTTCCCATGGCATTTGCTGGTGGTTATATTTCACTACATTGCCAAGGTTTGGAATATTGAAAGCTCCGCGGCAGACCATCAATGAATCGACACCTGTTGTCTTAATACAATCCTGTCCGTCTTGGTAATTCCAAATTTCACCATTAGCAATCAAAGGCAGAGACGTCTTTTCTCGTATTTGATTGATATAGCCCCATTTAATCTCGCTGGCTTTATAGCCACCCACCTTGGTTCGTGCGTGCACGGTGAGTTCGTTAGCTTTCGCTTGCTCGATAGCATCGACAATTTCGAAACACTCTTCAGGGTGTTCCCAACCTAAACGAATTTTTGCTGAAACAGGGATATGTGCTGGTACAGCTTCACGACAGGCTTTAACTACTTGGTAGATAAGCTCAGGCTCCTTCAATAGTGAAGCCCCACCGTTACTTTTGTTTACTGCCTTTGCAGGACATCCAAAGTTAATATCAATGCCTTTAGCACCTAAGTTTGCTGCTTGGAAGGCATTCTCAGCCATCCAGTTTGGGTGCTGCCCCAGAAGTTGGAGGTGAATAGGTACACCTGCCATAGTTTGGGAACCTTGGTGTAATTCCGGGCAGATTCGATGAAATACATGAGGAGGAAGTAACTGATCAACGACGCGCACAAATTCAGTAACACAGAGGTCGTAATCATTAATCTCTGTCAGAATTTCACGCATTAGATGATCTAAAACGCCCTCCATGGGGCCAAGTATTACTCGCATGTGCTCTACCGAAACTGAGTGGATCGAAAATTAAGAGGCGTGATTGTACGGGGTGCTTCCCTTATTGTCACTACGGAGAAACTTTTGCGAAGTAACTATCTGGGATTTACTCGTACAGCAATGTGACTAATTACTTATTGGCAGGCTTGTGGGTATAATGGCGGCAACTAAATTGACTGACTAGTGAAGTAATATGAAGTATCAATTATTGAGTCCCTCAGACTCAATTAGCGAAGCAACGGCCCAATTTGTAGAAGGTGCTATCTTTGCGTCTAACCTTGCAACTAAACCTCTTGATCCAGAGGCTTGGTTACCTATAGCTATTCCTGAAGCTGGTCAGGACTTTGTTCCTCAAGTCACCGAGCAAATTAACCGCCAACATAACCTAATTCAGAGAAGTGAATATTTGCTTACTGAAGTGCTGGATGCTGATAACTTTAATGAACAGTTAGCAGACTTTTCTGAAGGCTTCATGATGGTTTGGCCGACGATTGAAGATCAATGGCAGCAAACATCAATTGCAGATGGCACGCTACGTATGCTGCAAGCAATGCTAACCACATTTATGCTCGCGATTGATGAAGAGCAGACAATAGAGCAAATGAAAGCGGCTGGGTTAGAAAACCCACCGACTTTGAATGATCTAGTTGGCCAAGTCGACTTGATGGTGACAGAAGTTGCGCTTGCAGCGGATGAAGCGATGCTCGGAAATAAATCTCAAAGTGTTAACCCGTTTAAGGGCATTGGTCGAAATGATATTTGTCCGTGTGAAAGTGGTAAAAAATTCAAACAATGCTGTGGAAAAAAAGCTTAATTGCATTGTTAATGGATAATAAAAAAGTCGACGTAATGTCGACTTTTTCTATTCTTAAAGCGGATAACTACTTCTTTGACTTAGCAAACTGAGCGATCACGATAGCTGCTAATGCAATTAAGTTGCCTGCAAAAATAACGACTAACCATTGTGGCATAGACAGGTCTAAAAATTGCCAAACTACTTTGCTGCAATCGCCATAAGCTTCAAACATCCAGGGAACCCATTGGTTTAACGGAGCCCAACTAGGGAAGGTGACGAATAAGTCACAAGTCGCAAATGGTGATGGGTTAAATTGATAATCCACATGCTGCATTGAAAGTGCTAAACCTTTATAAGCACTTGCACCCCAAGCCGCTAATCCTAGCCAGCGTATAATGGTGTTGTTTGGGTTTATTAACCCTATTGCGGCGGCAGCGCCTACCCCAAGCATAGCTACACGTTCATAAATACACATTACGCATGGTGATAGCATCATGACGTGTTGGAAGAATAATGCACAAGCCTCAAAGAAGATGACAAAAATGAGTAAAAGGAGCCAAGATAGGCGACCTTTTGAAAAGTCTTTGAGTGTAGAGAGAAAATTCACGAGTTAAATCCTTTCTGTAAAATAAAAAAAGCTCTGAATAGTCAGAGCTTTTTATCGTGTATAAGTTTCCCAATCAATAATTATTTTTGAATTATTAGATTAGTGACCACCAGTAACGGCAGATGTTGCGTCACCTACATGGTGAGAAATCCAGCCAGCGTCATAAAACCAAGCTGTCATTGGCTCTACAAAGAACACGATGCCAACTAGACCAACAACGGCAAGAACGATGGTGTATGGCAGCGCCATAATAACCATACGACCGTAAGAAAGGCGAATTAACGGAGCCAATGCTGAAGTCAGTAGGAATAGGAATGCAGCTTGTCCGTTTGGCGTTGCAACTGACGGTAGGTTAGTACCTGTATTAATAGCAACAGCAAGAAGGTCAAACTGGTCACGAGTAATGATGCCGTCAACAAGCGCTGTTTTTACTTCGTTGATGTAAACCGTACCAACAAATACGTTATCTGACACCATGGAAAGTAGGCCATTCGCTACATAGAACAAGGCAAGTTGAGTACCTTTGTCTTCAACGTGTAGTACAGCATCGATAACAGGCTTAAACAGACCTTGGTCAATAATTACAGCAACGATAGAGAAGAATACAGCAAGTAATGCGGTGAATGGCAGAGCTTCTTCAAACGCTTTACCCATTGAGTGCTCTTCAATAACACCAGTGAAAGCCGTTGCTAAGATAATGACAGAAAGGCCGATTAGCCCAACCTCTGCAACGTGAAGCGCTAAACCTACGATAAGCCATACCGCGATAGCACCTTGAATCCAAAGTTTAGCAACGTCTTGCTTCGTGCGGCTTTGACGTTCTTTGTTGTCAAATTCAACAAGAATTTGGCGAACATTGTTTGGAAGTTCAGCGCCGTAGCCACAAATTTTAATTTTTTCGACTAGAGCACAAGTCAGCATGCCGCAGAAGAATACTGGCAGAGTAACTGGCRGCATGCGAATGATGAACTCACCGAACTCCCAACCAGCTTGCTTTGCAATAACAAGGTTTTGTGGTTCACCAACCATTGTCATAACACCACCAAGTGCAGTACCAACACCAGCGTGCATTAGCAATGAACGCAAAAATCCGCGGTAGTTTTCAAGGTCTTCACGAGTCAGTTCAGAAATCTCACCATCTTGTGTGTGGTCGTGAGCAGAGTTAGAACCTTTACCTGAAGCGACTTTGTGATAGATAGAGTAGAAGCCGACAGCAACGCTGATAACAACAGCAATTACAGTTAGTGCGTCTAGGAAAGCTGATAGAAATGCCGCTGCAAAGCAAAATGCCATTGAAAGCAGGACTTTAGAGCGTATGCCAAGCAGTATCTTAGTAAAGATAAAGAGCAAGAGCTCTTTCATGAAGTAGATACCTGCAACCATGAACACTAGTAATAGAAGTACAGGTAGGTTGGCTTGGATTTCGTGGTAAACCATTTCGGGCTTGGTCATACCAATAGCAATCGCCTCAATTGCTAACAAACCACCGGGTTGAAGTGGGTAGCATTTAAGTGCCATAGCTAAAGTGAAGATGAATTCAATCACCAGTAGCCAGCCTGCAACAAACGGGTCAACTAGAAAGAAAACGAAAGGGTTGATAACTAAAAATGAAATGATGGCAAGTTTATACCAATCAGGAGCCTTACCAAGGAAGTTCTTGATAAATGCATTTCCGAGAGACATCGGCATATTAATACTCTTATATGTTAATAATGAATAGACTTAACGACATAGCTTAGTGGTTTCTAGTTTTGGATAAACTATTATTCCATTACTAACAGTGACTTAGAAAAACAACAACCCAACAATCCTTTGCGGTTTTGCCAAGTCACTCCCTTAGAAACTTAAGCATTGCTCTTTTTTGAGCGCAACTCTACTCTCAGATAACATTTAGTCAACAAGAAAAACTCTGCAGATCTAAAAATACCCAATTATTGTCGAGAAACGCGATCAAAGTAGCGCTAGCATAGCATGAAAAATGTTAATAACACGCCATTCCATCGATATCTGAGTGAAATGACTGAAAATTACAACTTAATAGGTATTTATGTGCAATTGTGACAAGTTTGTCTGTATTTTATGATTTGTCAGTGTTGTGATTAAGTTGTTGATTTTGCTTAATTCATTATCTGTTAATAGATTGTTGAAATCATTGTTTGCGCGAGGTGTGTCACAAGTTGAATGTTGCAATCGTGTGCGTCATATTAGAGTTTATGCTCTAAGTGGGGTTCTGTGACCATTAAGTGATAGCGAGGTTTCCGCAGAGCGTGAACTAGTGGTATGATGAGTCTCATTAGTGAAGAATAAATAAAATTGGATTAACGCTCACATGGTCATTAAGGCGAAAAGCCCTGCAGGCTTTGCAGAAAAGTATATTATTGAAAGTATTTGGAATGGCCGTTTCCCTCCTGGCTCAATTTTACCGGCAGAGCGTGAACTTTCTGAGTTAATTGGCGTAACAAGAACGACGTTGCGTGAAGTTTTACAGCGACTAGCTCGCGATGGTTGGCTGACTATTCAGCATGGCAAGCCGACAAAAGTTAATGAGTTTATGGAAACATCGGGTCTTCATATTCTGGATACGTTAATGACTCTAGATGCTGATAATGCAACTAGCATCGTTGAAGACCTACTTGCTGCTCGTACGAGCATCAGCCCTATTTTTATGCGTTACGCATTTAAAGCCAATAAAGAAAACTCTGAACGCACTATTAATGGTGTGATTGAGTCTTGTGAAGCTTTGATTTCTGCCGAGTCATGGGAGCAATTCCTTGAGTCGTCACCGTATGCAGATAAGCTGAAACAGACAATCAAAGATGACAATGAAAAAGACGAAGTAAAACGCCAAGAAATCTTGGTAGCAAAAACGTTTAACTTCTACGATTATATGTTGTTCCAACGTTTGGCATTCCACTCAGGGAACCAAATCTATGGCCTGATCTTTAATGGTTTACGTAAGTTGTACGACCGTGTTGGTAGTTACTACTTTTCAAACCCAGAAGCTCGTCAGTTAGCTTTGGATTTCTACAAAGAGTTGTTGGAAATCTGTGAGAATGGCGATAGAGAAAAGCTTCCTCTTGCAATCCGTCACTACGGTTTGGCAAGTGCTCAAGTTTGGAATCAAATGAAGACGACACTGCCTACAAACTTTACAGAAGACGATAGCTAATATTTATGCTGTTGTAACACGTATTAAAAAGCCGCTAGCGTACACTAGCGGTTTTTTTGTTATCAAGAGCTTTCAGTGACTAAGCTGAGTATTCTTCAGAGTCTGGACGGTTTGTAAATTGAACACCGTTTAAGAAATCACAAAGAAGTTGGTCGTCGCATTTTTTGTAGTTTTTATTGTTTGGCTTACGGAAGTAAGCACCGATCTCGTATTTGCTTAAGCTAATACCAACCACTTCCAGTACATCCAACACATCTTCTGCTTTCATGTTTAGTGCGATTCGCAACTTCATGAAAATCATATTGTTTGTTAATTCAACTTCAGGTTTAGGTTGCTCGCCTTCTTTTTTTCCACGCTTCTGATTAATGAAACCATTCAAGAAAACAGCTAGCTCTTTGTCCTTCATTTTAGAGAATGACTTTTCGCTTTCGTCTTTTAGCCAATTGTTTACTTGGTCATGGGCAACGGTCACGTCCGCCTGCTCATAAGCTTTGATGATTTGAGCATTTTTCAAATTTAGTGCGTGCTGGATGCGGCGCAGGATTTCGTTGTTAGTCACAGGGGAGTCCTATCAAGGTGTCAGTCGTCGAATGGTATTTCGGCGACACACTATTTATTGTGGGTCTATTATCGGGGCGACTCTAACAGAGAACAAGAGTTTCTGATAGAGATAAAAAATCCCCGACGTATATCTACATCGGGGATTGATACTTCAGTAGTAAAGGGGCTTAAGCCGTCTTTACATTACACGCATACCTGGTTGTGCACCTTCGTGTGGTTCAAGGATCCACAGATCGCTACCACCAGGGCCAGCAGCTAGGATCATGCCTTCAGACATACCAAACTTCATCTTACGTGGTTTTAGGTTCGCTACCATTACAGTAAGCTTACCTTCAAGCTCTTCTGGCTTATAAGCAGACTTGATACCAGAGAATACTTGGCGAGTTTCACCGCCGATATCCAGTTGGAATTTCAGAAGCTTGTTTGCCTTAGGTACTTCTTCACAAGAGATGATACGAGCAATACGCATATCAACAGCTGCAAAGGCATCGAACTCAATTTCTTCAGCGATTGGTTCTTTATCTAGTTCAGTTTGGCTTGCTTTCTCTTTTTCTGCTTCAGCTTTTTCTTTTACTGCTGCTTCGGCTGCCGCATCTTCTTTAGAAGACTCGATCATCGCTTCCACTTTCTTAGGATCAATACGGCTAAATAGCGCTTTGAACTTAGTGATCTCGTGGTCAGTTAGCGGAGTAGCTACACCTTCCCATGTTAGTTCTTCGTTTAGGAAAGCTTCCGTGCGAGCGGCAAGTTCTGGCATTACAGGTTTTAGGTAAGCCATTAGAACGCGGAATAGGTTGATACCTACAGAAGAAACTTCTTGAAGC
>NZ_JAKJSW010000194.1:0-8102 GCF_050337375.1 Vibrio makurazakiensis
CTACAGAATGGTTTTATAGCCGTCAAATAGGCAAAACAGGCTGAATAAGTGATTTATTGACGAAAGTAATACTTAGTCATTGAATAAAAAAACAATTTAATTCGACAAATGAATTGTCATTTTTGGGTCAATATCATCTTCAATTAAATTTGATCATACTGATAGATATCATTGCGGTATTGGATGCCATCTTCTCCAAACAAAACGGTTTGATAGATTATATGTACTGGAATACGCTTTTTAAGTGAAACAGATGTTTTCTCACCTAGCGCAATATTTGCTTCATCCGCACTTTTTAGCACCTGTGTTTCTAGTAACAAAGAAGCAAACTCTTCGGCTTGCTCTACTCTTACGCAGCCAGAACTGAATGCTCGTGAGTCTTTATCGAATAAACTTTTACTTGGGGTGTCGTGAAGATAGATTGCACGATTATTTGGCGTGTTAAACTTATACAAGCCTAACGCATTCTTATTTCCTGCTTGCTGACGTAGTTTGTAAGGAAAACGAGAAGGTTTGAGATTGTCCCAATCAATCGTGTCTTGGCTAACAAACTCAGACGAACGCCACGCTTCAATAATTTCAAAATTATTGTTTGTTAGGTACTCATGGTCAAGTTTCGCTTTCGGTAAAATATCTTCGACCATGATTTTCCACGGCACATTCCAAGTGGGATTAAATATCACCGAATCCAATTTAGTATTAAGCAAAGGGGTTTTACGTGATTTTCGACCGACGACAACTTTAGACTCAAAGACTTCCTCACCATCTTGCCAATATTTCATTTCAAAGCTTGGAACATTAACTAGGATCAATGAGTCTCGCTCAGTCGGCCATAATCGCGCTCTCTCTGCGTTCAATGCCAAGGCGTTAAGTCTAGATTCCGGATCCATATTCAGCCATTCAATTGTCTGTGGCCCTAATACACCATCCGCGCTTAAACCATGCATCTTTTGAAATGCTCTGACCGCTTGTTCTAGTTCATAATCATAGTTAGCGACATGATCACTTAAATGTCGTACTGGAATCCCTACCATCTCGATACGTGATATAAGGTGATCACGATTCGGAAGCCTACTTCCTCGGCGCTTCACACCAACTTGTACATACTCTTCCAACTGTTTCTTCGAGGACAATTCCAACAATTGATAGGACTTAGTGAACTGGTCATAGTTCACTACAGGCGGCGCATATGACATTGTCAGTATGGCTAATTGATTTTTCACTATGTATTGCTTTAACTCAGAAAGAGCACTCAGTGAAGGATTAGGAAGTTTGGACTGCAATTTATCTGTGAAATACCAAGGTTGCCCAATAAGCGGCGCATTCTCACTGTAACTTATATAAAAGACTAAAGTGTCTGTCGCAAGAATATCGTACTCAAACCAGAGGTTTTGTTCGCGGTAATAACGTAGCCTTTTTAACTGCCTACTAAAAAGGGGGCTGAATTTGGCTTGATCAATGATGCTTAATTGAAATTCTAAAGCACTACTCGCGTTAGAGTCACTCCATAACAATTGAGACGGGTTTTCGAGGTAAAGAGATTCGGTAATTTCAGGGTACTGAACATAAAATTCAAGGCCCGAATCTTTTGAGATCCAGCCATTTTGATAGAAACTACTTAAACTCCACACTTGGGTAGAGAAAAGCAGTAGTACCACAAGAGAAAGCTTTCTTAGCATCGGAATCACTCCATGAACCCGCCATTGCTTTAGTATGGCAAAAAATACGGTTCACAGAGTAATTTTTGAGAGGTGTTTTACTTTTGAATCACAGAAAATTAGCAGATGACTAGATTGATGACCAATGGTTATCCCATTGCACGCCAGACTTCGTTACTGTTTTTTGTTTCGGTTCTGATTGGCTCACTACATCACCAGCCCCTGAGCTTAATAAAAAGCTAGAATCGAAAACAACAGCACCAGACGCATCAGGCAACGCAGCCAATTCAACCAATTGCTTCGTTTCTTTAGACCAAATACCATAACAGTTACCTCTTGGTGAGGTCGCAATAATCCAATCTTCAGTCGCAGCTATACTTGCAATGTAGTGATTGAACCGAGCCCATTGCTCAGGCTCAGCATCAAGCATTTCCATCTTTCCACCACGTGTGTGCATAGCAAGTAATGGCGGGTATTCATCAGGTTCACCACGGTATTGCTGTCCGCATAACACCGTTTCTGAACCATCATGGGCCAGATGCCGAATACTCAGTTTCTTATCAGATAGAGTTGCTTGTTCCAACAATTTTCCGTCGGCTGATAAATAGCTCAAACTAGGACGCATAGTGTCTAAGTTCTTCGGTGTTCGACCATCAGTATCTACACCACCTACTCCAATCACTAGTCGGTCGTCAGGCATAATGATTACTTCATGTGGACCTAAACCAAAATCGGTAAATTCATCGATTTTTCTATATTGGTTAGCGACATCATAAACACCGATAATGCCCTTGCTAGTGCGTGACTCACCTTCTGTTGCATACAATAAGCTACCATCATTCGAATACACACCATGACCATAAAAATGACGGTCACGACCAGAAGGCTTTAGCGTAATAGTCTCACCCGAAAAATAGTCAAACACCATAAAGTACGTGCCAGGTCGACGAGCAAATACAACCGCGTGTCGATTAACAGGGTTAATAGCAACGCCGTGACCTCTTTCTGGTACAGGTAGTGTATGGATAGGATAACCCTGTTTGTTAGCCACAACTGCTGAAAACTTTCCTTTACCAGCAATCGAGCAGCCAATAAGGGAAGGTTCTGATTCAGAGTTTGAAAAGCCTGCAGCCTTTTGTGTTGACGCACACCCGAAAGGCAATAACGGAGAAGCAGCACCCAAAAGTGCTGCTTTCAGTAGCGTACGTCGAGTGTCGTTAGTCACCATCGGTAGCATTAAACCCTATGATTACACCTAGCTCGATCGCCACTTCATCATGAATAAGGTATTTCAGTTGGTCGAGTTTATTGTACTGAGCCAAAACTAATCGGTAACCTTCCTTCGTTTGCAGTAACTTAAACAAGCTCTGCTCTGTCGGCCAAGACTCTATCGTATCTGAAAACTGGTAAGAAACACGATCAGCAAGTGGTGTTAAACCTTGATCGCGTAGTAAAGCATCTAGCCCGTCACCGTTTGCAAAGTACAAAGCCTGCATCGCTTCTAGGTTCGCTTTCAACTGAGTCATAGATGTCTCTGAACGCCACGACTCTGAAAAGTAAGGTCTTGGTTGCCCAATTTTTGCCATTGGTCGACTGAGCTTTTTCATGCTGTAATCAAGTTGATTAGTTAGCAATGCAATGTACTCAGAATCCCACTGTTTGGCATCAAGCTCTAGCCAAGGGTTTTGCTGCCAAGCACTAGCAATTTTTTGAGATTTCACGACTAAGTTGTTTGCAATGGCTTGCGCAGACTGACAGCCATGAACTTTGTCCTTCATTAATGGCGATTTATCATCATATAAAAGCCACTCTAAAGCACCAACGCCCTGAACAGTTACACTTTGCTGAGCAATCTCGGCTTGCGACCAATTTTTATCTTGTTGGGTTAAACGAGACATTTTTAGCCCCGTAGTATTCTTTTTATCTGGCCAAAATTGAACATTCCAACTTTCTTCCAGCGCCTTCGTGGGCCCTCTTTCCTGCCCTTGTAACGCCATCCATGATCCCATGACTTCTTGCCACGCCAATTTCATTGGTTCAAGATCATCATTGTTGGTTGAGCAATACTCGACAACGCTTTGTTCCAAAGCCTGAGCTTGCAAATTGAATTGGATAGCAGAATCAAATTGGATGCTGTAAACAGCAGCACTTAAATGAGCGTTATTGTCACGAGTATATTGCTTTGCAACTTGCCCTGAAGACTCATCACCAGATGACGTAGTCTGACAGCCCGCAAGTACCATTGCACTACAGGCAATAGATATTAAATGTTGTTTCATGATCTTCCCTACAATGAGTCTAAGAACGCCAACAGCGCTTCACGCTGCTGTTCATTAAATGCAAGCACATTTTGTTTCGCGTATTCTGCTTCTCCACCATGCCATAACACAGCTTCCATTACATTACGCGCACGTCCATCATGTAAAAGGAACGTGTGGCCATTAACTTCTTTGGTATAACCAAGTCCCCAAAGCGGAGACGTTCGCCATTCTCTACCATTAGCCAAATACTCAGGGCGGCTATCCGACAACCCTTCTCCCATATCGTGCAACAACATATCAGAATATGGGCTGATCAATTGTTCAGATAATGCAGGTAAATCTGGTCGACTCGCTGTTCTAAACTCAGCCTGGTGACAGCTTTGACAGCCTGACTCCTGGAATAGATTCTTGCCTTTAATTACCTTTGGATCATCGGTATTACGGCGCATAGGAACAGCTAAATGCTGAGAATAAAACTCAACAAAATCAAGAATATTATCGCTAACTTCGATGCTGCCACCATTAGGAAAATCAGTACAAGTCGATTGTGCGCTAGCGCAGTTTTCAGCAGGGAAAAGCGTGCTGGTTAACCCTAAGTCACCATTAAACGCAGCGGCATTTTGCTGCATTAGGTTCGGTTGCCCAGCTTTCCAGCCAAAACGGCCGAGTGTGAGTTCGTTAGTTTGCACATCTAAAACTTTATTTGGCTTTCCTGATACTCCCTTTCCATCTTCTTGCTGTTCTTTCGCGAACGCGAGAATCGTGTCCTCTGAAATACTTTCTAAAAGTCCAAGACCAATCATAGGTGGAGCGACTCGTGCGGAAAATTGAGTATCTGGATGCATTTCACCAAACGCTAATTCGGTGATTTTTACTGTCGGTTTTCTTAAAGTAACCACAGTGCCATCTTTAAATGTCACAGGAACATCGGAATACGAAATGTTGACCTTACCTTCAGGTTTAACACCTTGAATAGCGAAATCTTGTAGTTGCCCACCATAAGTCGGCTCAGGGATTATACCATCACGAATAAACGCTTGTTTCTGCGCTGGAGTCGTTGCTGGGATACTTAACCTCACAAGCATAGAAACTGCGTTCTCATCACCAACCTCAGGAGCATGACCTCTACCATCTTTAATGTGGCAATTTTGGCAACCATTGGTATTGAACAAAGGGCCTAACCCATCGCGTGCATCTGTTGAAGCAGGCGCGGGAACCCATGGGTTTCTAAAGAAGCTATTACCCACACTAAAATCTAATCGCTTACTCATCGGTAAGTTAGAAGCAGGCAAAGAAAAGGCATTTGGGCCTTCCTTTTTAGTGGTGGTTTTTCCACCCGAGTACACTTCATGAGCTTGAGTAGGTGCGACGAGAAATAGTGCAGTAAGGAGTGAGGCTGACAGATACGACTTCATACATTGCCTTGATGTTTAGGTGTTGTTTTATTATTAATTTTCAGTGTGTTATTGCAGAAACGATGAAGGGCCCGAGAACGAGCCCTTCATAACTCAGTGTGTCACTGAGCCACTAAATACGCAGACTTACGATTAAAATTCGTGATCTGCTGTATCTGGGTTCAGGCTATCGATACCAATCACGCCTGCCGCACGTTCAATCGCTGCAGTTTGAGATACTAGCGCAACGATTGTTTTGTTAACTAATGCGTTACCTGCAGCGTTATCCGCAGCGATTAGTTGGTCGAAGTGCTGGTTGTTTTTCTCTGCAGAAGTCACTAACTGACCTACTTGAGCACGCGCTAAATCAAATTGCTTTTGAATTTCTTTAGCTGCTTGCTTATCTTCTTGCGCTACTAGGTCATAAAGGCTAGGACCAGAAAGTAAAGTGCCATCTTCACGCTTGTACAAACCAGTGTAAACGTTGTAGATGCCTTGCTCGTTGTAGTAATGAGAGTTGTGCGTGTTGTCAGAGAAGCAATCGTGCTCGTCTTCAGTAGAGTTTGCTTCCAAAGCAACTTTCATGCGCTCGCCCGCAAGCTCACCTAAAGAAAGTGAGCCCATGCCAAACAGCATTTTACGAAGACCGTTTTCACTTGATTCTGAAAGCAGTTCTTGACGGTAGTTACCTTTAGTACCTGCAGCCCACTGGTTTTCCATCCATTCAAGATCTTGAATTAGAAGCTCAGCRGATGCTTTTAGGTATTGACCACGACGGTCGCAGTTACCGTTTGTACATTCAGAACCTACAACAAAGTCAGTGTATGCACGCTGGCCTGCACCTGCGTTTGTACCATTTAAATCTTGACCCCAAAGCAAAAACTCAATCGCATGGTAACCAGAAGCAACGTTCGCTTCAGAACCACCAATTTCGTTCAACTCAGCGATTAGCTCAGGAGTAATCTTCTTTGCATTAACCGTAGTTTGGCCTACTTGGAACGTCTCATTTGCAACGATGTTAGCGCTAGCGCCTTCGTTACCTAACTCGTACTGGTAATCGGTAGAAACGTAATCAATCAGACCTTCATCTAGTGGCCAAGCGTTTAGTTGACCTTCCCAGTCATCAACAACAGCGTTACCAAAACGGAACACTTCAGACTGTTGGTAAGGAACACGAGAACCTAGCCACGCCTGCTTAACTTGCTCGAAGTTTGCAGCTGAAGGCGAAGCTAAAAATGTATCGATAGAAGTGTTTAACGCCTTAGCAGTTACAACTGAATCAGAAAATACAGCGTGTGCGATGTCTGCATAGTGTTCTACTACTTGGTCTTGAGTTACAGCTGCGAAAGATGATGCAGATGCTAGAAGAAGTGACGAAGTTACAGCTTTAGTCACTAAAGATTTAATGGTCATTGAAGCGTCCTTGTTGAGCTTTAAATTATTATATGTATTGATAGTGCAAACCATTATCATTTGCGCTACGAATTCGAATAATACAAAGTTACAATTTATTTGCAAGACAAAAACAAAAAAACCTCACAATTGTGAGGTCTTTATCAGATTGATGAACAACGCTTTTTCTAGATGTCTAAATCGTGCTTACCGTGCGACACTTTCGCTTGAAGGTAGCTCTCATTACCTGACTTGACGTGTGCAGAGGTATTAACGACATCTTCGATTTCAATGCCGTGAGATTTTAGATCATTAATCTTTTTCGGGTTATTAGTCACCAAGCGAATTTTTTGAATACCCAGTGCAGTTAGCATTTGAGCCGCTTCGGTAAAATCTCGAAGGTCATCACCAAATCCGAGATGATTATTAGCCTCGTAAGTGTTCATACCTTCACTTTGCAGACGGTACGCGTCGATTTTATTGTATAAACCGATGCCACGCCCCTCTTGACGAAGATAAAGAATGATCCCGCCGGACTCACCCATTCGATTGATTGTTTCATCAAGTTGCTCACCACAGTCGCAACGCGATGAGTGGAAAACATCACCCGTTAAACATTCAGAGTGCATACGAACTAAAGGGATGTCTTGATTCTTATCTGCGGATTTAAAAATGACAGCAACGTGCTCTTTTTCTGTATTCAATCCATGAAAAGACAGCAGTTCAGCATCAATACTACTGTTTGTTCCTACTTTAAAATCTACTCTGGCACGAACTTCCGCCATAACTTCACTCGCTTGATTATTATTAGTCTTTTTCGCACATATAGTACGAATGTCATGATAAACCACTATGGGGGCATTGATCGCATTTTTCAAGACAATGCCATTTCTCATAATGTTATATTATAACAATAGTAGATAGCAAACATAAAAAATCCCATGCTAGTAAGTAGCACAGGATTGAGGTTTGTTACGCAGGGGAAATCTGTTACGGGGAACACCCAGAAAGTAAAGGGAGCTTTATAGAATCGTCATAAGCTGTTAAGCCTGCCTACTGTTATTAGCTGAGTTGGGCTTTTTTCCAAACAATAAGTTGGACCCAAGCATTTTCCAGTTCGGCAAGTTCTTCTTGCGTTAAGAATGACACGCTAGAAGGCGCTTGATAACGTTCACTCGAGTTTTGAGATTTAACACGTGTGTGAAATTCTTTTTTTAAATTTGATATGACATTTTCCACAATGAAATCCCTTTTCATCAAGCTTATTATTCACCCTTTAAATTATTGTACAAAAAGTATTTAATTTCGTAAATCCCAATTGTTAATTTTTATTGCCTTTATTTACACTTTTATACGCTAATAGAATAAATCCAAAGAATATAAAGATGGGTAATAAC